>PLXF01000045.1 GCA_003151315.1 Parachlamydiales bacterium | reverse complement strand
TTCTTGTGGGGGCCGCTTTCCACATCGACACAGGAGCTCGTCTGCTGTTTGATGGGGGATATTGCTACAATTGGCTCCACTTGCGTTTTCATACCCGCTTCCAAAATACCGTTTCGATGGGATCCCCCCTATTTACCAGCCAGTCAACCTATTCTTCCATTAAAGCCAAAGCCGGCGGGAACCTGGGACAGACCGGATGGGCGCAAATGGAGTGTAGAATCGACAAAAGCTGGAGAGCTGGGATAGGCGCTCTGATCAACTATTTTACCTCCCGGGTATTCGATGCTAAAGAGCACCAGCAGATCAATGGGGGAGCGACGAACAAGATCGTCCAGAAGACAAAAATCCGCTGGACCACTATTTCAGGGTGGGGCCAAATTTCGAGGGAGTTTTAAATGAAGTTGCCGTCGCGCGATCAAATGGTGATGGGCCTACGTGCCATACGGGAGCTGCTTTTGCATGCCCCTTCGAGAATTCTTAAGATCTATACTGTGAAACCCTCGGGTGAGCGCAAATCAGAAACTCTAGCGCTATGCCAGGAGAAGGGGATTGCCATCTCGTTTACCTCAGATAGCGAGCTCACTAAAATGACCGGTTCCGATTCCCACCAATCGTTTGTGGCCCATGTGAAAGGACGGCAGTTTTTCGATCCCCGCCAATTTTTCAAAAAAATCGGCGATCAGGAGAGGGTCATTGTCTTAATGGTCGATCAGATTTTCGATCCGGCGAATTTAGGTGCGCTTATGCGCTGTGCCGAATGTCTAGGAGCTTCTGGAATTATCTGGTCGAAGAATCGAGGGTGCGATCTGACCCCCGCGGCCGCTAAAGCGAGCTGCGGAGCTTCTGAGCTACTGCCATTGATTCGGGTTTCCAATCTCGCCGACACAGCCGAGCAGTTTAAAAAAGAGGGTTTTGAAGTGGTCGCTTCTCTCTTAGATCCGCAAGCGCAAAGCGCTTTTCGCTTCGCGTTTTCACCGCGAACGCTGCTGATTGTGGGTTCAGAAGGGGAGGGGATACAGCCTCTATTACAAAAGAAATCGGACCGCCTAATTTACATTCCCATGGCGGGTCATATCGATTCACTCAATGTAGCTCAAGCTGCGGCCATCCTATTATCCCGCTACATGGCGGGAGACCTCTGATAAATCTACGCTGCCCGCTTTGTAGATTAAGGGGCGGGAGGCGTTTGGATCTTTGGGGTCGTTGCCATCTTCTTTAAATGAAGGCTGTCTAAAAACGGATCCGAGATTTTTGACCAATTTATAAACGGTTTCTCCCAAATCTTTATAGAAACGGGTAATTAAACGGGGTTTCCTTTTATAGGCTGCGTACAGAGGCGCTGCGACTAGACCAACAGCACCTATTGCAATGGCTAATCCTCCAAAAAACGCTCCGCCAATCCCATGAATTAAATGGGAGGTAAGGTACATTTTGTAGCGGGGTGTTTCAAATATATCCTTAGGCAATACATCCCGAAGGACAGGGCTTAAAGAGAAGTCTCTAAATCCCGGTTTGGGTTGGTTCAACTTGAACCCTCTATTTTTGACTCCGCGCGAATATTCGGCAGTTTTGAGCCCTTTTAACCAGTTCATAAGGACCAATTCTCGGAAAGGTTCTCCTGCCTGAGGATGGTTAGGCATTTCCCAAATTTTATAGGGTACTTGCTGCCCCGCAGATCTCCATTGGTAGAGCGCCGCGCTAAGGGCAACGGCGATCCCCGTCCGATCGACGCTACTTTTACAATGGGTAACGAGCGGAATATTAGCTAGTAAGCAAAGATATTGACGGGCCAGTACCTGTTCCCAAGCTTTTAAATACGGAAGTGCCTCAAAAATAGCCAAAACCTGCTGTGTGTCCCGAAGAGGCGCTCTTTTTAGGACTAATTCGCGAAATTGTACATCTGCAGTAAGGTTGAATTTACGGACACTTTCCTCTCCGCTATGATGTGAAGCTATCAATTTGTCTACGGTTAAAAGTGTGTTAAATTGATTGGCTACAATGACAGCAGATTTTAATTTTACCTTATATGTTTTGCCATTTAAAGGATGTAGGATCTCAAGAGGTTTACCTTTTGTTTTTTCGATCAGAGCCTGATAGGCGGCCACCTCTTCTTTAAATGTTTTCTTTTGTCCCCCTTTCATGGATAAAAGAGACTGAACAGCAACTTCTAGTTCGTAAACACCATTATTAACAGAAATTCCTTTAGCAAGATCCTTGCGTTTACTTTCATATAGATCAATTTCTCCTAAAAACACGGTTCGCACTTCGTCTTCGGCCATAATTGTATTCACGGGCATGGGAACTAGGCGAACTCGGAGTGTTTGATTGTCCTTTATAAAAACAAACGAACCGACAGTTTCTTTCACACACTTATTGTATAAGCTCTTGTTTTTGGTGTTAAAAGAAACTTCCCAAACGCCATCTTTAAGAACGGGATTAAGGTCGTCCCATTTCTTTTCCAAAAGGGGAGTAAGAGCTTCATCGGCCTTTTTAGAGCCCTTAAAAAGCTTTTTGAGAAAATTTCTATCTTCAATTTTTTGCGGATTAAGAAAGGGGATTCCTACGCGTCCGGCGTAGCCGATGCTGGGCCCTACTTGATAAGGTAGTCCATCTTTACCCATTACCTCTATTGAATTTGAAGCATCTTCAATCTTACGCGCCATTGTAGGTGTTGTGGCCAATCTATTATGGCTAGCAGAAAGGGAACCTTGCACGGTTATTACTTTGTCTCCTTCTCGGTATTGTAACCCTGCGTTTGTGCTGTTGCGAGCAAAGCGATCGACAGTGGTGAATGTCCGGTCTTTTCCTGCAATTTGTATGGTAATTTCATGTTTATAGTCTTGAAAGCGGGGCAAACTCTGCCATATTCCCAGAATCGTTTCTTGTAATTTTTTCGCTTCCTTTCCGCCTCTATAGATCACAGACGCCAGTGTCTCTTCGGGGGTAATTAGCCCTTGCCGTTTTCCTTCATATTCCACAATTTGGCAAGCTAACTGATATCGCGTGGGGATATTGTCTTTACGAGCTCCAGGCAAAGCTTTCGGATCGATCGGTTCTAGAGGGCTTATGTTCGCGAGGGGACCTTGAGGGTTGATCATCGAGTATTCGACGGCAGTTTTTGCTGTGCTGCTGTTGTCTGCTAAGTCTATTGTAGGAAAATTTCTTGTTAAGTGTCTTTCAGGTTTTTGGCAACTCTCTGCAGAAACTAGTTGTTTCGAATCTATATGGGATTTGTTTACTGTTTCTTTGAGCTTTTCTTTGAATTTTTGTACTTTTTCTACAGTTTTACTATTTTCGTTGTTACCTGTATTAAATAGTTCTAAGTATTTGTTTTTGAAGTTTGCGAAGTCTTTTTCGGTATTTAGATTTTTAGCGATGGAGTTTAAGTGTTTTTCTATCGATTTGCGAAGTTCCTCGACCTTCTCAATAGAGATATCGGCCTTGGTCCGGACGCGCAGGGATACGACGCTCCCTAATATATTAATCTTTCCTAAATCTGTTAATATAGTATTGTTCATATCACCGCCTATATATATTATATATTAAAAATTGATTAATTTAAATAAAATTTTACGTTTAATCTAATTAGTTACAATAAGCTCATTATTTTAACTATTCAGATTCTTCTGGATTGAACGTAAGTTGTTGAACCACAGAGAGCGAGAGAGGACACAGAGAAGCTTGAAAGGACGAAACCTAGTCCTTTATTGGAGATGACCAATCGAAGGCGTAACTCGTTAATTATTAGTTAAATGTGCTTTTGAATCTGTAACTTTTTGAGGGTAAGGTGGATACTACTTAATTTTGGGCCAAAAGAGGGATAGAGTAGTAACCCCATGAAGAGAGAGCCAGGCATCTATATCGACCTCTAAGGTTTTCCCCTTGGTGATGATTTCGGCTAATTCTTCCCAAGAATCGACAATAGCCGCATCGCCTATAAGATCTAGAAGCTCATTGTAGAACGAATCGTCCAGATCGACCATCCCTTGTTCCACATTTTGTACAAGGCGTAGCTGGATGGCCTCGAGGTTCTCGACGACATCTTGCTTCGCCTCCATAAAAGGGATCGGATCGGGGGTATCTGTCATACAAAATAACCCATAACTAATTCCCAGATATTATACCACCAATTGGTTTCTCTCACGAGCAACAGAGGCCAAAGTCTTTTCCTACAATTGCTGCACGACTTCGCCGACTAAAATCACGACGGCAAAGATCATCAGGAAAACCAAAAATGGCTTTCCTCCCGGTAATTGCCGATTCTCTTTGGGGAAGTGCATGATGTAGCGGCCGACCCAGGCCATAATGGGAGGCATTAACCCGAATAGGAGAGCGCAACTAATGCCCCCAGCATACTCTAATGCCATCAAAAAGATGTCGGGATAAACAAGAGCTACAATGAGCGGACCTCCGAAAACCCCCGCGCAGAGGAGGGCCCTTGTGTGCCCCTTCTTTTTCCATTTCAATCCGTCTGCCATAAAGTCGTAGAACGACAGGGCCAACGGAATAAATGAGGTGGTCAGGGCGAAGAAGGCAAAATAGTTTCCAATGTGAGACACGTAAGGGCTGTCGACAAACTGCTTTAAAGGGCCGACCGCACTCATCCCTTTATGAGCCGCTTCAATTAAGCCTCCCGGCCCTTCGGCCGGGATGATCCCTAAAATCACGAATTCCCAGACGAGGTAGATCGTGAGGGGGATGGAGGAGCCTANNACGGCGAGTCGAATTTTCTTCGCGTTGCGCTCCATGTAATTCATCAAAGTGGGGATAATCACCTGGTAGGTGAAAGCGGTGAATAATACAGGCAGAGCCAGCCACGCTTTACCCCAATTGGCATAAGTGAGAAGGGTGGGATTTACATGGCCAATCGATACAGAGACAAAAGCGATATAGGAAATGACAACGCCGCTGATGAGCACCATGTTCAGTCGGTCGACAGAATGGGCTCCTAGATAAACGACAGGGGCGAATATGGCGACATACCCGATGGTTGAGATCCAATAGGGGATGGGCAATCCTGTGATTTCTTGGATAATAGCTCCGCCACCTGCAACGTGGGCAATCATCACGGTGATAAAGAGGAAAAGGTAAGCGACCCAGAAGATTATTTTCCCAACGGGACCTAAAACCCGATCGGCCATCGATATGAAGCTGGTGTCTTTAGGCATCGAGAGGCTAATTTCCACGATAAGCAAGCCGGTGCACAACATAAACAGCCAGCAGAGGAGGTATATAGACATGGAGGGGACAAAGCCACCCGCGCCTGTCGCGACAGGAAGGGCGAGCATCCCCACGCCAATCATAGTTCCGGCTATTAATAACGTGCCACCAACAACGTGGCCCATAGAATGGATAATGCGCATAGTAACTCCCCCTCAATCGTCTAAGTATAGGGATTCGAGGAATTGTTAGAAAGCGCTACCCGTTTGTAACGCTATGGATCGGTAGACTCTTGTCAAGTTGAGCTAAAAGATCTCGAGTTTTTTCACGAATTGTTCCTATTGATCGGGGGATAGCGTCCAGAATTTTGATCAGGCGTAGTCGGCGCGAAAATAGTTCCCTATTAGNNGAAATAGGGGGCTATTTTTGCGGATGGAAATTCTGGGATGCAGATATACTACAATCGGTCAATAACTTGGAATTTGAGCTGCGATCGAAAGATTCTAGGGTACTTTGACGCTGCTGAAAATTTCAAGTTCTTGGCCGATTGTAGTATAGCTCTCAAAAACCGATTCTTGAATTACGAGCGGTATAGCATGGGTTGGTTGTCTAACTTTCAACTGGGCACAGCAAGTACTGCCATCGGCTTGAAACCCATGACTTTTTCTAGGGTCTTGCAAACACCGCAACTAGTCAAGCTTCCTGTTCAATCGAAAATTGACGTTTACACAAAGATAATGAAATGTTATAAAAATCTTTACAATGAAAAGGAATTTTCTTGTTAAAAATTTACCTAGCATTCAATATAAGCAGCACATACAGAGGATTTCATGAAGAAAATTTGCCTGTTTTTAGCTTTATCATCTCTTGTTTTTTCCTCCGAAAAAACAGACTATTTTCAACTCCTGAAAGAATATCCTCTTCTGGCCACTCCGGGAAATTCAAAGTTGGGGGAAGTGGAGATTGTTTTCGATGCGGATCAGATCGAATCGATTGAAAAGGCGCAAGCGGCCCGATTAATCAAAAAAGGTCTTAGCGAATCAGTTGCAAAGGAATCTGTTCGCGTGGGTGTGGTTGCCGAAGATGTCTATTGGGTTTGGCTGCGAGATGCGGTCCTTTTTCCCACGGGAGCGGCTGGCACCTATGATCGCCTTTTATGGAAATGCTCGTTAGAACAAAAGAGCTGCGGGGTTGCGGTTTTACCCCAAATGCCTGATGGCAGATTCGCTTTAAATCTCAACTATCGACATGCAACCCGATCTTGGGAATTGGAATTGCCTCGAGGTGGACTGCTACCGGGTGAATCACCAGAAGAGGGGGCTCGTCGCGAGGTAAAGGAGGAGACGGGTTTACTCGTCAAGGTGCTGATCTCACTCGGATGCGTAGCACCCGATTCGGGAACCCTCTCTTCTATCGTTCCTGTGTTTTTGGGTCGAATTGAAGGAGCTCAAGAGGCAGAAGTAGAAGAGTCGGAGGCGATTTTAGGGATCCGTTTATTTACCGCAGATGAACTCCGCAAGGGGCTTGTCTTAGGAAAGCTTCCGGTGGATATGAATGGAGAGGTGAAAAAGGTTCCTCTTCGAGATGCATTTTTAACATTTGCTTTGTTTCAATTAACAGCTCGCGAATTACAATAGGAGAAAAAAATGATATCTATCAGTTTAGCTAGGGCAGTATGCTCTCCTCTTCCACCCGTCCGTCGTATCCCGGTGGCAGTGGAACGAACTCTGAATGTACGATCTCTCTTCTCAGCCACACCTCGATCAATTCCTCCCTTGCTTCCTCATCGAGTTTCTACCCAGACTTTTGTGCCATTGAGTCATAAAATGGCGCAAAAACGGGTTTTTTCCGATGTAAGGATAGAAGGAGGATGGCGCCTTTTTTCGGGATGTGTAGGTGGCGATGTGGTAAGAAAAATTGCCTTGATTTCTCAAAATCCCGATTCATTTGTCTCCTCTATCGACATAAAAGGGGAGTTTAGTGGAAAGGTGAGGGTTTATTGTCGATTTCCCATGGAAANNACCATTTATGGAAAAAGCTTCCCGAGGCTGGGATTAATTTGAATCACATGAACGAACTGGGTTTAATTCTGGGAGGACATGAAGCGCAAACTTTAGCCGAAGGGAGATCTATTTTCGAAGTATTTGCCAAGCACAACCAGATCACCCCTTTTTATTTGGATTTGATCAGAAAACTACTCGACAACGGGGACTGGTTGAAGGTCACGCCGCTAAAGCCGTACGAATCTCTGCCTATGCGATACCAGGCTCTGGTACCTCCCTCTATGGGATGAAACATAACATGTATTATCAGACGTTCTAAGTTCTTATCTTTTTAACTAAATGAGGTCTCTTATAGAGGTTTCCGCAACACACTTTGGAGGAGTTTTATGATTTCATCGATTGAAAGGCTTTCGGTAAGAAGTCCGTTTCCACAAGAGGAGCTAAAGACCCCGGAACGCGCCCCCGCTTCCCCACCTCGGTTTCAGCCCCCTCGCTATAAAACAGTTTCCCGATTCATAAGAGCTTCTTCTGTAACAAAACTCGCCACTAAACAACTAATTAATATATATACAAACACACAAACAAATCGTTTTGATAATCACAATTACCCCCAAATCTCAAGAGCTCTGACAACCGTACAAGATCGATGGCAAGGCTGGGTGCCCAATCCGCAATGCCAATTAGGCAGTGGAACCGGAGGAAACGTCTATCTATTGTATGATGCTGTCTTTCGAAAACCGGTTGCGGTGAAAATCAATACAATCCCGCCTGATCCAAATAGTTTATCCCTGTATTGCTTTCGCGTTGAACAAGAGACGTTTAACTTGGCTCATTGGTGTCGCATTCCTTATACCGTCAAATTTCATGGCAGCTGCTCTTTGAGCCCATTTCAGCGCGCTTTTGTTATGGCGCACGCAGGGCCTACGCTTCAAGAACTCGTCAACTCGTCGGGACCTTTACCGTTGAAAGGCTCCTTAACTTTCCTTTTTCAACTTCTAGAATCCCATAAAGCATCCTCCAGTTTGGGATGGATCCATGGGGATTTGAAGGCTTCTAACGTTATGTTCAATAATGGGAAATTGGCCATCATCGATTTTGGGTTGTCTGAACTAGGAAAAAAAGAGCGGGATTTTGCCAATAAAATACAAAGTCTATTTTATCGGGATGTTAAAGTAATTTTAGGTCATTCTTGCGATTCTTCTGTCGATCTGTGGAGTATTGGAATCCTTACCTATTACTCTCTATTTGGGCAGTATCTATTCGGCAGTTTTACCGACGATGTAGCCGGACGCCGCTATACCTTGGATCGTATTCACCATATTTTGGGACGTCCTCCGGCTCAATTTTTAGAGAATTGTTCTGAAAGGCGGCTCTACTATCCAATGCTTTTAAATCAGGAAGATCTGATAGAAGCCAATCAAAGAGCTTTCTATAGAAATAGCTGTGGGTTTTTAAACTTTTCCGCTCCTTTTGATTTTCATTTTGGCCATGAGCCACGTGCAGCTATAGAGCCCCTCGTCTCACTCCTACTGGGGATCTTTCGCTATGAAAACAGAATCGGAGTGGATGAAGCCCTAAGACTATGTAAAAAGGCTCTAGACGCGCTTGAACAGGCAGCTCAACTATACCACAATCGGTCAATAACTTGNNTCTTTCGATCGCAACCCGCTCTGTACGCCGCTCCTTGCCAGAGCGGAGGATCTCCCGAAGATCTTCAGATCACCAAAAATTGAAATCCTGCTCTTGCTCCTCGTCTAGCATTTGCTGGTCTTCCTCATTGAGAGGTCTCCTTTTTGCTGACTCAGGATCTTCGATATCGGGCTTTTGGTCCCTAGGCGCAGTGGACTTTTTAGCCATAGGCGCAGTGGGTTTTTTAGCCATCGAAACGGTCTTTGGAGGTGGAGCGTTTCTCTGTTTTTGCGGATTGACGGGCTCTTCAGGCTGCTGAGCTTGGGGCTGCGCTCCCCCCTGTCCTTCCGAAGGCAATTTGGGTTGTCCCGGTTTTTTCNNGATCGTTTTTTCAGTAAGCGATTATACGGTTCGTAGCCCACGCCGACTAAAATCCCTTCTTTAAAGGTTAAAGGAGTTAGTCCTCTCTGGGTAATTCGACTTTGGTCCATTAGGGTGGGCTTGGTAATATAAAACCACACCTCGTAATGATCATCCCCCATTTCGATTTTTTCGTTACTATAGGGGCGTCTCATAATCCTTTTTACCTCCCCCTCGGTCATACCGGGAGAGATGCGGTGGAGGTTTTCGATATTCACTTNNCCTAATGAGTTATTCCCAAAACAGCCGCTCCAAAAAAGTCCGGCGGACAAAAGAAATAGGGGTAGGCGGCGCATAGAGATTCTCCCATTAGGTGGTTATTTTTGGGAAATACTCTAAAGGGAAAACCCTGTCAAGTGGGCTTTTATACCTCTCGAGATTCAAGAATCGGTTTTTGAATGACGAGAGGTATATTGACTTTTAAAAATGAATTAAATTATCCATCTAGTTATGTGGGACTATTTTATTGTATTCATTCTTATTGGGCTGGTTACTGGACTACTGGCAGGGCTATTGGGAATTGGGGGCGGAGTGATTACCGTTCCTTGCCTTTATTACCTTTTTTCCTTTACCGAACTACCTGAAAGCCGTTGGATGCAAATTGCTGCAAACACCTCTTTAGCGGCAACTTGTATTACCTCTTTGGCCTCTACTTTGGCTCATCATCAAAACAAATCGATCCTTCTCCCCCCTCTTAAATTACTAGTGCCGGGATTGGTGCTGGGATCTATTACGGGCAGTTATTTGAGCCATCAATTTTCAAGCCATACAGTTCGGATCATTTTTGGCGGGCTATCTTTATTATTAGGGGTCTATTTCTTTTTCCCCCATTTGCCTCATCTGCGCTTGGGATCCCATATAAATAGAGGGCTTTCTGTTTTTGGCGTTCTGATCGGAACGTTATCCAGCCTATTGGGGATTGGAGGCGGGCTATTCACGATCCCTATTTTAATGGGGTACCAAGTCCCCTTAAAAAATGCCTTAGGCACCTCCTCTGTATCAACCCTCTTTTCTGCTTTTTTAGGTACCTTTAGCTACTTGCTGATCGGCTGGGGTAAGAATCCTATTCCCTACACGGTCGGATTTATTTATCTACCCGCTCTAATTTTTATAGCATCCGCCTCCTTGTGCACTAGCCCGATAGGAGCCCATCTCTCCCATTTTTTTTCTGTGACTCTCATCAAACGGATTTTAGGTGCCGTAATCATATTTACTGGCTTAACCATGTTTTTATTTTAATTTAATTTGACCAATAATTCGAAATATTTTACAGGAATTGAATGACATAGGAGGAACTATATGTTCCCTTTTGAGACATCTCTTCTCATTCTCTCCTTTTTATTACTCGGTTATCTTCTAGCGACAATCATTTGGCCGGAGCGGTTTTAACTATGCAAATTCATGAATGGATTCAGCTAATTCTGCTGTTTGTCATCTTAGGTTTATTGATAAAACCGATCGGAATCTACTTGGGCCAGGTTTTGGATCCCCAAGAAAAGACATTTCTCGACCCAGTTTTAAAACCGGTCGAACGGGCGATTTATCGCGTCTCTGGGATCGATTCTTTGATCGAGCATTCGTGGAAAAGCTATCTGGGAGCTCTTCTCTTTTTTAGCGTAGTTTCCTGTTTCTTGGTATTTGGTCTGCTTGCATGTCAACATTACTTACCCTTGAACCCCCAACACTTTAGCGCCCCTTCTTGGCATTTGAATTTCAATACGGCTGTAAGCTTTGTAACCAACACCAATTGGCAAAATTATGGCGGCGAAAGTACCCTCTCCTATTTTTCCCAAATGGCCGCTCTCACTGTGCAAAACTTCGCGTCCCCAGCCGTTGGGTTGGCCGCTGCGGCCGCTTTAGTTCGAGGTTTGTCGCGAAAAACAGCTGAAACAATCGGCAATTTTTGGGTAGACCTAGTTCGTCTTATTCTGTACTTCTTCCTCCCTCTAGCTATTGTTGCAGCCGCCTGTTTTATGTCGGAGGGTGTTCCGCAGAATTTCAAGCCTTATGTGCAGGCACAAACACTCGATGCAGGCGTACAAGTAATTGCCCAAGGCCCTGTGGCCTCTCAAGAGGCGATTAAGATGTTAGGCTCCAATGGGGGCGGCTTTTTTAATGCCAATTCGGCCCACCCTTATGAAAACCCCACTCCCCTCACTAACTTTTTACAAATAATTTTGATCCTTCTAATCCCTGGCTCTCAATTCTACTACTTCGGTCGCGCCGTACGAGATACAAAACATGGCTGGTACATCCTTATTGCTTTAACCATCCTTTTGCTTGTGGGTTTTGGAACGTGTCTTGGCTGCGAATGGGCCGGAAATCCCCTCTGGTCCCCCTTTGGGCTTGGAGGGGGAAATTGGGAAGGGAAAGAGCTCCGTTTTGGTCTGTTTTCCTCAGCTCTTTTCGCCTGTGCCACGACCTCGGTCTCCTGCGGGGCCGTCAATTGTATGCACGATTCATTCACTCCGATCGGAGGACTAATCCCCATGCTCAATATTCAGTTGAGCGAAGTGATTTATGGGGGTGTGGGCGCCGGACTCTATAGTGTGCTTCTCTACGTGTTCCTCTCCATTTTTATCGCGGGTCTAATCATTGGTCGAACTCCCGAGTACCTGGGGAAAAAAATCGAGGCCTTTGAAGTGAAAATGACGGTACTTGCGGTCCTCTCTTACGTTTTCTTAGTCCATCTTTTTGCCTCATGGGCCTGCGTGAGCGATTGGGGAATAAAGGCGTTAGGCAATACAGGGCCACATGGATTTAGTGAAATTTTATACGCCTTTAGCTCGGCGGCAGCCAATAACGGAAGCGCCTTTGGAGGGCTTTCGGGTAACACACTGCCCTATAACCTAACTTTAGGTGTAGCCATGCTCCTCGGTCGGTTTTTATTCATTGCGCCTGTTATCGCTATGGCGGGCTCTTTGGCCGCTAAAAAAATCCACCCCTCTAATTCGGGCTCATTTCCGGTATCAAGTCTGATTTTTATTTCTCTCCTTATCGGGATCATCCTTCTGCAAGGGGCGCTCACCTTCTTGCCGGCTCTGACGATGGGGCCTATTTTAGAGCAATTTTTTATGTTAAAAGGGACCCAATTTCCATGAACTTATCTCTCCATACACAAAGGCTTGTCTTACGGGCTCTCGGGCAATCGATAAAGAAACTAAACCCCGTTTTCTTGCTTCACAACCCCGTTATGTTCATCACGGAAATCGGGGCTGTGATCACCACGGTTGAATGGCTGTTTTTAACTCAAGAAAACACCCTGTTTTACGCCCATATTTCTCTGTGGCTTTGGCTCACCGTCCTCTTTTCCAATTTGGCCGAATCGATCGCCGAATCGCGTAACCAGGCGCAAGCCGAATCGCTAAGAAGGGGAAGAACAGAGACCTTAGCGCACCTGAAACAAGCAAACGGTCAATTTAAAACGGTTAATTATAAAGAGCTGAAAAAAGGGGATATTGTTCGCGTCTCTGCTGGCGAAATAATCCCAGGAGATGGGGAGATTGTAGAGGGGATGGCTTCGATCGACGAAGCCTCTGTAACCGGCGAATCGGCTCCCGTTATTCGTGCGGCAGGGACCGACCACAGCTCAGTAACAGGCGGAACTAAACTGGTATCCGATACGATTTTGGTGAAAATTTCTTCTGAGCCCGGAAGTAGTTTCCTCGACCGGATGATCGATCTGATCGAATCGGCCAAGCGGAAAAAATCACCCAATGAGATTGCCCTCATTATTCTCCTTTCTGGATTTACCTTTATCTTTCTTGTAGTCATTGTCGCTATGAAGATTTTTGGAGATTTTTTCCACGTCGATCTTTCGGTCACGATGCTCGTCGCCCTCCTCGTCTGCTTAATTCCGACGACGATCGCCGGGCTGCTAAGCGCGATTGGAATTGCCGGGATTAATCGGCTCATGAAACACCATGTATTAGCGATGAGCGGCCAAGCGGTTGAAGCGGCGGGCGATGTCGATCTGATCTTAATTGATAAGACGGGCACAATTACAATGGGTCATAGACGGGCCTCTCATGTCACGATAGCTCCTGGGGTAGCCGTAGCCGATTTTGTCCGCGCCGCCTACTACTCTTCTCTTCACGACTTGACCGACGAAGGGCGGAGCGTTGTTGATTATCTACGGGAACACCACAGCCAAGACATTCCGCAAGGAGAACCCAAGCTAAAAACAATCCCCTTTACCGCCCAAACGCGGATGAGCGGGGTTGATTTAGAGCATGAAAAAATCAGAAAAGGGGCCTCGTCTGCCGTGGAACAATTTGTGGGCCATCCTATCCCCTACGAGCTTTCAACGGCTACGACCGAATATGCAGAAAAGGGGGGCACTCCCCTCCTTCTGTGCGATAACGGTCGGTATTTAGGCGCCATTTTATTGAAAGATACGGTAAAACCGGGCCTTTCTCAACTCTTAACACGCTTTCGGGTGATGGGGATTCGGACGATTATGATGACGGGCGACAATGCCATCACCGCTCGCACCATTGCGAAAGAAGCAGGGGTCGACGATTTTCTCGCTGGGGTCTCTCCGGAACAAAAAGTGGAAAACGTCCTGAAGATGCAAAAAGAGGGGCGGATGGTAGCCATGACAGGCGATGGGGACAATGACGCGCCCGCCCTCGCACAAGCCGATGTGGGTCTCGCGATGAACTCAGGAACTCAGGCCGCTAAAGAAGCGGGTAATATGATCGATCTAGAGTCCCATCCCACTAAACTTTTTGAGATCATAGAAATCGGCAAACAAATGCTAATGACGCGCGGATCCCTCACCACTTTTTCTGTGGCGAACGATGTGGCGAAATATTTTGCCATTATCCCCGCTATTTTAATCCCCGATTTTCCCTGGCTGCTCCCCTTAAATCTCATGAAACTAGCCACGCCTCAAAGCGCCGTCTTAAGTGCTGTGATCTTCAATGCGTTAGTTATTCCCGCCCTCCTTCCCTTGGCTTTTAAAGGGGTTAAAATGATCCCCGAGCGGGCGCTGATTATTTTACGCCGCAATCTGATCATCTATGGAGTGGGAGGAATAGCTCTTCCCTTTATTGGAATTAAACTGATCGACCTGTTGATCAATAATTTAGGTATTCTGTGAAACGATTTTTTGCCTCCTTGAGGACCTCTGTCGTCCTTATAACCATCTTGACCCTTCTTTTAGGCATTGGCTACCCCTTGTTCATGTACTGCGTGGGACAGCTATTTTTCCATAAAGAGGCTAATGGCAGTCTCGTTTTCCTCGAGGGAAAACCGATCGGCTCCTCTCTTATCGGGCAAAATTTTACCGATAAAAAGTATTTCCATCCTCGACCCTCATCGGCGGGAGATAAAGGATACGACGCCACAAGTTCTAGCGGCAGCAACTTAGGCCCGACTTCTCAAAAGTTAATCGTAGCGATCGATAAGAGAGTGACTGCATACCGATCAGAAAATGGGTTAGATGCAGATACAGTTCTTCCCGCGGAAGCGGTGACCACCTCGGGAAGTGGACTCGATCCCCATATTAGCCCTGCAGATGCCTACCTCCAGGCGGCGCGAGTGGCATCAGCGCGGGGGATGGCTATAGAGGGGGTAAATAACCTCATCGAAAAATTCACAGAAGGTTCCACTTTATGGCTCTTTGGCGAACCTCGAGTGAATGTTCTATTGCTAAATCTTGAACTGAACAAAATTCAATAGGAAACGTATATGAATAAATGGATTCTTGTAAGCCTTGTTTCTTTCGCTTCGATCGCTTGCGGCGACACCACTGCTCAACCCTATCAGCCGCCCGCATTAGCTCCAGTCCCCCCACCTGCTCCTTGGCTGACAGGTTCATTAATTTCTACGAACGGATATGCCGTCCCTTACGGACATGTGGTCTTGCAAACGTATGCTTATGGAAACGTGACTACCGGTGTCTATAACAGCGATTGGGATGAGGTTTCGGTGCCCAATTTCTACCAAGCCAGTTTGCAANNCAAGAATATCTCTATTTAGGGCTAACAGATTGGATGGATATCCAGCTCGTTCCTCAAGCCGTTTGCAATACTTCGCAAGGGCAAACCTCGACACAATTTAGCGATCTTCCCATCGCCTTTGATTTCACCGTATTTGATTCCAGCGCCAATACCTCCTTCCCTGGGATTAAACTCAGTTTTAAAGAGACTTTTCCTACAGGGATTTATAACCATCTCAATCCCCATAAAAACGGCACAGAGATCAGTGGCGCTGGCACCTTCGCTTCGAACGCAGGCATTTTCTTTTACAAAATCTACAACACGAATGGAAACCACTTTCTCAGCCTCAACTTCAACGTAGGATATACCACAAGCACTCCCGTCAATGTGCGAGGATTCAACGCTTATGGCGGAGGAGATGGATGCAGCGGCAAAGTATTGCCGGGAAATCAGTTACAAGCCATTTTAAGCTTTGAGTATACCCTAACCCAAAACTGGGTATTAGCCATTGATAACGTCTATACCCATACAAATGAGACCCTCTTCTATGGAACGGCAGGAACCTTGACCGATGGCTCGCCAGCAACGGTCGGAAGCGCCTCCTCCGATTGGCTCGCTTTCGCCCCTTCCATTGAATATAATTTTAGCGCCACGTGGGGTCTTAATATAGGCGCCTATGTTACAGCGATTGGCCGCAACGCCGCTGTATTTAGAAATGGTATTGTAGAGCTAGTCTTTAACTACTAGCGCCAGCGTTGTTGCATAATTCGTTTTNNACAATGAATTATGCAACAACGCCACTAGCGCCCCACTTTCTGCCTTGGGAATTTGTTAAGGAAAGATCAAGTTTTGCCTTGCCGATAAAGACACCCCTGTTTATACTAATTTCTATAAAATTTACCAAGGCCTCGCAATGGCAACAGCACCTCTTTACGCAGCTCCGATCATTAAAACGCCTCCTCAATGGATAGCAAAAATTTTAAAGGTCCCCGTTTATCGCATGTCTTTGGGGAACGATCTTACCTCTCGCATTATCATCGCCGTCTACCGTTTTTTTTCCGCAGTGGGCAATTTTTTCACCTGTAAGAAAAACCATTTTCGTCCCTTTGATGCGACTAAAGCCCAAACTTCAGTTGAACGATTTGAAGCTCTGGGAGCGCAAGTAGAGATGGTAACTCCCTCTACGGGGAAGGGGCACATTCAAATGATGAGTTTTCGCGCCCAAGATCTGGAAGGAAAGATTAAAGATTTGGGTGGAACATGGGAGCGTAGAATTGTAAATGGACGCGAAGTTTTTGCAATCGATCCACAGCGACCAGAGACTCAAGGATGGGCCGAATTTAAAGCGAAATTAAGCCATTTCAAAAGTTGGAAAGAAGAAGGGGGGGTGATCATCACCTCTGAATGTGCTGATAAAATTCCAGAAAATGCTCCGACGCAATGCTTTTTATGTGCCCATTCTACGAGCGGCGTTTTTGCCAGCGAGTGGTTTCGAGCCGGATTTTATATTGGGGCCAAACAAGATTTTTGCTTCTTTGATAATGGCAATACCTGGAAAAATAGTGGCAGACCCCCATCTGAGGAGTCATTCTACGAAGAAATCGATACGGTATATGAAAAGCTCCAAGATAAATACAACTATCCTCTATCCGATATGTGGGTTGGCGGCGGCTGTGGAGCAGGTCCTGTGGCCGCTTATCTTAAATGGCGTTTGCACAATCAAGGAATCAACTTTTTCATAGAACAAAGTTTTGCCGATTTAGACGATTTCACAAGACCGATCTCCCCCTTTATGGCCCCTTGGATTAAAGGCTCATTAAAAAATAATTCCCGACAGGTCGATGGACCCGATTGTCCTCCCGCCTGCCAATTCAGCCCAGCTCAGTTATGGAAGGATTTAGAGAAAAACACCGAGGGTAAAGTTATTTTCGTTCAGGTAGAAAAAGATGAGCATATCCACGAAGAGTCTTACGCGCGATATCTAAAGCTTTGCCAAACTGTCAATGAAAAGGTTCACCATATTTTCTTCCAAGCGTTCCCTGACTCTCTATGGCGCCATGCCGACGATTTTTTTCGGCACGAAGAGAACCGAAGCCAATTTTACGGAGCGGTCTTCGACAAAGCTAAAGACGTGGCAGTGGAAATCGCTGAATAATCTGAATATACCCAACGTGATTCAAAAGCTGGTTTTTGACAAAGCCAGCGCCCAGAATTTTGATCAGGCGGAGCCGGTGCAAAAACAGGCCCCTATTAGAAANNCTTTTGAATCACGTTGGGTATAGTTACCATTCTAGGTGCATATGGCTCTAAAAACCAATTCTTGAATCGCGAACGGTATAAAAGTTAATTTAACTTTAATTAATTCTTTTTTGTGTTATAATTTTAGTTTAAATACAAAACACAACTATATATAGGCGAAAATGTTAAAAATAAACTTTAAAATGTGCGAAGACGGTACAACTCTATTTCCTATTGAAGACAACGGTCAGCTCGACGATATCATCAAACGTATGCGGAAAGCCGAATTGGAGGTGCTTGATATTGATAGCCTGGCCAAAACTCAAAATTACGGGCTCGATCGGGAATTTAGGGGGTTTGCCGTATATATTCAAAAACATGACTCTAGAGCAGAGCAAGTCGTTGGGGGGAAAGTAGGTTTTGACATCCTAGAAACATATGAAAAAATTGTGGCAATTGCGTCTACTATCATACTTGCCCCCGAAGCTCTCGCGAATCTGAAAAAGGCTCAGGCTGATATTAGCGTAGGCGTACAAATGGAAAAAGAGGACAGTACAGAGCTTTTACTCTTAAGACGGTTTGATGGGATAGATCAGGTTATCCAAAAATGGGAAGTACTGGAGGGCAACGTACAGCCAAACGATCTTCGTCCCCCCAATCCAATTCCTCAAAATGCTGAACGGATTCCCGTAATTTCAAACCCAAAACCAAGCTGTTTGAATCAATTCTGTCAGTTTTTTGCCTCTCTTTGGGCTTGTCTGACCGCTTGCTTCCGCTCTCGCCGCACTGCTTAGTCCCAGCGGCGGGACTTTTTCTTCTGTTTGATTTTTTTGACTTGAAAGTCGACATCGGCGTCGTCGAACCAGGAAACGAACGCTCGATAGACCGTTCTCCCTTGATCAAACAGAAATTCTTCATGCCCTGAGGTGATCACCCAGATATAAGCGCCAAATAAAAAGAGCATCCACAGTAACTTCTTCATAATCTGAAAATAGTTTATTTCCATTTTATTTTCAAATTTTTTTCTCTTTTCTTAAACTAAAAAATTTTTGTAAATATTGCTTTTTTTTGAGGAGGTCTTTATCTTTGTGGGATGCTTTTAGCTGACTTTCAAACAATCAGACCCCCGTTTACATCGAAACAAGAAGAGACTCTCGATTGGCTTGTCGCCGCGCACGTGCAAGCGGAATCGGTAAAGACGGGACAGCCCATACAAGAGATGAATGAATTCCGGGATTCTTTCCGAGAAAGGCTCTGGCATGTTGGCTGTAAACCCGATCGAATTGCTGAGCGAGGGCATATTGTATCGGACGTTCATCACCGCGATTGGGAAAAAATGGAGATCTATCAGATCGACAAATCTCATCAAGGAGCTCCTTTAGAGGTGCGTCTAAAGCATTATGAAGAGCACGCCGACCGGGCCTTTGAGACTTTCTATCCTGAAAGTGAAGAGGCTCCTGATGGGATAATCCATGTGACTTGTACGGGGTATGCCTCGCCTAGCGCGGCTCAAAAAATCGTCTCTAAACGGGGCTGGAATACTGAAGTGACCCATGCGTATCATATGGGGTGCTATGGGGCGTTCCCCGCTTTACGGATCGGACGCGGATTTTTAGCTACAGGTCAAGAACGGATCGATCTCGTCCATACTGAATTTTGCTCATTACATTCCAACCCTTCTCTTCATAGACTCGACCAATTGGTGTGCCAAAGTCTATTTGCTGATGGGATGGTGAAATATTCGGTGATAAAAGGGGATGAAGGGGGACGTGGATTGCGTCTTTTAGCCCTATCGGAAGAGATCATCCCTGCTTCATCAAAGGCGATGACCTGGAATATCGCTAGCTGGGGTTTTGAGATGACGCTGGCTAAAGAGGTTCCCGTCCTGATCGCCCGCTCGCTGATCGGATACCTGAAGCGCCTCTGCTCCAAAGGGGGCCTTTCCTGGGAAAAAATTTTGCCTGTCGCCCTTTTTGCTATCCATCCCGGAGGGCCTAAAATTTTGCTGCAAATTCAAGAGCTATTAGGTTTGAGCGATGAGCAACTTTCGTTTAGTTTCGAAATCTTACGAAAATATGGCAATATGTCGTCAGCGACGATTCCCCATGTATGGGATTCTATTTTAGCGGATTGCCCAACAGGAATTGTTGTCAGCTTAGCTTTCGGGCCCGGACTTACCATTTCGGGAAGTGTGATGGAAATATGTGGATAACAGCGCTAGTTCCTTTTGCCCTTCAAGCTCTTGCGATTGCGTTTGACGAGGGGTATTTTCATGTAAGGCGAGGTCTTCCGAAATGGGAGAGAATTGGCCATCCGATTGATACTTTGAGCGTGGTCCTTTGCACGGGATATGTGATCTGGGTCCCTTTTACGAGTTCTACACTCCCCTTCTACATTCTTCTTGCCATTGCATCCACCCTTCTCGTTACTAAAGATGAATTTGTCCATAAGTACCATTGCCCCGCCTCTGAAAATTGGCTTCACGCCCTTCTTTTCACCCTCCATCCGATCACTCTTACCGTAGCGGGCTTCATCTGGCCCGTATCTCAAGGCGTTGAACTTGCCCCTTGGATTTCACGCTGGTTGGACAACGCGCCCCTTTTACACCTATTTCTGTATGGGCAATTTACCCTTCTCTGCCTCTTTTTTATTTACCAGGTCCTATTTTGGAACATCATATGGAAAGACAAACCGGTCATCAGGCAATAAACAACGAGTTTTATAACGAGTTGAAAGAGGAGTGGTATACCCGCTCTGACCACCCTGTTGCCCTTTTACGAGCTGAAAACCGGGTCCGTATCCCCTGGATTATAGAAGAGATCGGTCCTGAGCCGGCACATGTTCTCGATATTGGCTGCGGCGCCGGATTTTTAACGAATGCCTTAGCAGAAAAAGGGCATACCGTTACAGGGGTCGACCTTTCTCAATCGAGCCTCGAAGTGGCGAAAACTTTCGATGCAGAAAAAAAGGTCCGCTACCTAGCCGGACACGCCTATTGTCTTCCCTTTGAAAAGGAGACGTTTGATGTTGTGTGTGCGATGGATGTGCTGGAGCATGTGGACGAGCCAGCTTTTTTGATCGCGGAGGCTAGCCGTGTCTTAAAACCGGGAGGCCTCTTTTTTTTCCATACGTTTAACCGCAATGCGCTCACCTATTTTTTGGTGATCAAAGGGGTGGAGTGGTTTGTTAAAAATACACCGCCCCGTATGCATGTCTACAGCCTCTTCATTAAACCCGAAGAGATGCAGAGGTATTGCCACCATTACGATCTCACTATATTCGACATGAAAGGGTTTAACCCTAAACTAAGAGGAAAACCCCTCTTGCACCTCCTTTCTTCAAGAAAGGTCCATCCCGATTTCACCTTCGCTTTTAGTCGCCGGTTGACGGGAGGTTATTGCGGAATAGCTCGCAAGATGTAACGAAACTTTTATTAGGATTATTTATGGCTCAAATTACATTTAAAGGAAAACCGATTCATACTAACGGTTCTCTCCCCTCTCTGCATGCAAAAGCGCCCCCTTTTTCCTTAGTCGATAAGGACCTCCAAGAAAAGACTCTTCACGATTATGCTGGCAAATGGAAGATTTTGGCGACGGTGCCGAGTTTAGATACAGGTGTTTGCAGTCTAATGACAAAACATTTAAACGAATTTGCTAAGAAAAACCCTCATGTGGTCATCATCACCGTTTCTGCCGACCTTCCTTTTGCACAAAAGCGCTTTTGCGATACAGAAGGGGTGCACAATGTGGCTATTCTTTCTGTCATGCGCAGCAAAAAATTCGCCGAAGATTACGGTCTATTGATTATAGACGGACCTCTTGCTGGGTTGCTAGCCCGCTCGATTTTAGTTCTCGATGAGCACGATCAAGTTGTCTACGCAGAATTAGTTCCGGAAGTCACACAAGAACCCCAATATGAAATGGCCCTAAAAGCGATCCATTCGTAACTCATAAAGTAGGGAAGGAACCCCTTCCCTACTCTGTACGCTAAAGAATCTCGTTTATTTCGCTTTCGTCTTTAGAAAAGGTGTCGACTATACCCGTTCGTGATTCAAGAATCGGTTTTTGAATTACGAGCGGTATGTAGGGGTGTCGGAGTCTTCACTTTGATTGTCAATCCAAAGAGTCTCACCCATGGGGACCAGATCCGTTTTATCTTCTTCAATAGAACCTATTCCCACTTTTTTTGTACGTAGGTTATAGAAAACACAGTACTGAATTTTCATCTCCTCTTCGCTCCCTTGCAATTGTGCAAAAAGGATCGCTCCATGCCTAATCGTATCCAACATATCTGGAGGCAAAGCTTTCAGAAGGAGGAAATCATAGGTAAGTTCCATATCATCAAGCTCCTCTTCAGGCACATTGGTCAATTCTAAGGCTATCCCCGTCAGAATTTCCGCATAATCGCTAAGAGTGTACTCCTTAGCGGAGATTTGATTTACAAAATTTCTAAATAGAGAGGCGGAGAACTCATTGTGATCCATAAGAATTTGCTGTTCAAATTGATCCCCTATTTTTTTCTTTATTTCGTGATCTATTAATTGATCTGCTAACGCTCTGCCTGGAACGATTAATTTGCCTTCTAACCACTCCTCGGGTTCTTTTTCCGATTCCAGAAATTCGATAAAATCCCAATTATTTAACGCGAGATTAAACGAGCTGCTAGAATCCTTTATCCGATCTAGCTCTTGTAAGCCGAGATCTCGTTCACAAAAATGGTAAATATCTTCCTGTGAGTACACAAACTTGAGAATATAGGAAATTAGTTCATAAGGGGTTTTGTATAAAATCTTTTGAACGGGGGGGATAAAGAGTAAAGAGTTATCTACAACTTCTATGTCAAAATCGCCTCTCCCCTCTCGATCGGTCATAGGCGTGTGTTCTAATTTCCTATACCATTCGCTTGGATCGGTGACCATTTGATTGTCTTGATGATAAGAGCGCATACATTTATTCATGAAATGATAGCCTTGAAGAAATTCTTCTAGTCGATCCGCGCATTGTTGAATGGGTTGTTTGTCTGCAGGGTATTTTTCCTGAAGAGCTTGCTTTGCAACGGAAACTACCCGCAAGAGCAATCCCTGCATATGCTCGGGAGTTTCGATCCTTTTTCCCATATCGGCCCAATTAAACCACCCGCCAACCAACCGTTCGTAGAGCTCAAACCCCTTTTCTGTTATTTGATAGGGGTGGGGAAAGGGAGGAACTAACGCTTCATTGTAAATGTAATGGACCCGACCTTGCAAAGCGGCCATAAACTCTTTTTGCATTTGTCGGATTAAAGTCACCTCTGTAAGGGGCTTATTGAGCTTATACTCCTCCCAAAAGGGTTGTACCGTCTTGCGAATGGATTGGTCGAATCGGTCGCGAATCCAATCATCCCCTCTCGTCTCAGAAAAGGAGGCAAAGGCCGATTCGCAAGCAGCTAATAGTCGATGACTCGTCGCATCAAAGCTATACAAAGCTTGAGGGAGTAGCGCCTCCCTTTTTACTGCCTGAGCAAAGGCTGTGATGATCTCTTTAGCCGTTGTTTGAATCACCAGCATCTTTTGACCCTGTAATAAAATAGAGAGCATCCGATCTTTGTATTTGGCTGGATTGTTAATTCCCAATTGCAGACACCCTCTTTTAATACTGGGACATTCCCAAATGGGTCTTTTATTAAACAAGCCTTCCGCAGTGAGAACAAATGTATGATACAGATCGGGAGTATATAGGGTGGGTTTATAGTAAAAATGGATCGATTTTCCCTCCACAGTCCGAACAAGGGCCCCTGCGTGAATTAACTGGGTGTAATCGGATAGAGCCTGATTAAAATATAATTTCGGCTTTCCAATCTCCCAAGCTACCGCACATGCATCTCCAATGGATCGCGGGCCGTATTGATTAAGAAGGGCGGATATAACCACCCATTTGGTATGCAGGTCCTTAATAGGCTCTTCGGGAGAAAGCAGGAGTTCTGCACGGATTAAATCGGAAGAGGGCCCGTCAGGAAGGATCGGCTTGGTGATCCTATCGATGTCCTTTTGCCAGGTCGCATCTATTTGAGAAAGGGTTAGAATCATCCCCTCAATATGTTCCGACTCCAGATATTTACTTAAGAAGTGTTGTTGTAACGTTTCGATGAGCCCCAAATTCAACCTTCCCTTTTTAGTGAAGATAAAACGGGCGATTGTCCGAGAGATCAGGTTATGGATAGATATCTGTGGATCTTGCAGATTAAAAAAAGACTGATCGTTTTTGTACTGTTCTATTTGTTTATCCATAAGCGAATACTCTTTATACACTAGATCTTCAATCGCTTCTCTCATGAGCACAGGATCCGCTTTTAATGCTTTTTTTAATGATTGGGGCGCGTGTTGCGCTAAAAAGCAGATCTCTCCAATAATTTTCCGTTTTTGATGAAGGGAAAGGTTCGGATCCTCCCCAATTTTTTTCACATAGCGAGCCGCGTTCCCTTTTTGCAACTCTTCTATAATTAACTGTAAGAGTCTCTGTTCTTCAGAAAAATCAAAGGAAGAAAGTAGGTCGGTCCAATTTATCTCGGCCATATTGATCAGATGCATTCGAAATATATCTTGGATCTGTTTCAAATTCTGAGAAGTTAAAGGTCCCATCCCCCTATGAGATACATTATGGAACATCTCCTGCCTCATCAACTTCCCTACAGCCATCCCATCAGGACGGGTTCGAGAATACGAATTGTTTACTTCCAAAGGGCTGAGGCTCGCCATAAATGACTCCTAGGTGGTTAAAATTGTTTTTAATATTTAATAGAATTTACGTAAAGAGTTTTTAAAGAAGAGTCGGGTATTCCGGGTTCCAGATCCTGTTGTCGATCTGCTTTTCGATAGAAGAGATAGAGACATGAGCCACCTGCTGCTGGCAGGCTTTTTTGGCCACTGCAATCGCGATGATTCGACTGATCTCTTTAACCTTTTCAATTGGAGGAAACAACCCGGCGGTGGGATCTTGTAAAGAGGGGGAAAGAGAAGCGAGCTTTTCTGCCGCTTCGAAAAACATCTCATCGGTGATTTTCTGAGCCTCCGCGGCGATAGCCCCAAGACCTACGCCTGGGAATATATATACGTTGTTGCATTGAGAAATTGTGTAGGTTTTCCCCTCATATTGGACCGGAAGAAAGGGGCTCCCCGTCGCAATAATCGCCTGGCCCCGAGTCCATTCAATGAGCTCTTGCGGAAGCGCTTCGGACTTGGAAGTGGGATTCGATAAAGGGAAAATAATCGGATGGGGGGTATAGCGAAGCATCCCCTCGACGATCTCTTTAGTAAAGGCGCCACTTTGCGCCGAAACGCCAATTAAAATGCCCGGGCGCGCATTGGAGATCACATCCATTAAGGTGATATGGTCGGAACTAAGCCCTTCCNNAGGCTGCATATAGGGGCGCTGATTGCTGTTCACCGGGCTATTGAAATGGATAAGCCCATGGATATCGATTAGGTAAATTCTTTGCCGAGCCTCTTCAGGGGTGAGTCCTTGTCCTATTAGCGCCTGAACCAACAAATCGGCGATTCCCGTTCCTGCCGACCCCCCTCCTAAAATCACAATTTTTTGCTCTTTTAAGGGGCGATTTATCTGCTTTAAAGCCGCTAGGACCGCCGCTAACAAAACGGCCGCCGTTCCTTGAATATCATCGTTAAAGGAGAGGAGCTGATCCCGATACCGGTCGAGGAGGCGCCGCGCGTTATTTCGTCCAAAATCTTCCCATTGCAACAGGAGTTTCGGGTATTTTTTATGGATCGCCTGTAAAAACCGGTCAACAAACCGATCGTAGTCCCCATCTGCGATTCGGGGATGCCTCCAGCCAAGATAGAGATCGTCTAGCAAAAGGCTTTCGTTATTAGTCCCTACATCGAGGATAATTGGTAAAGTTCGATTGGGGTGGATCCCCCCAAATAGGGTATACAAACTCAATTTACCGATCGGTATGGCCATTCCGCCGATACCTTGATCCCCTAGCCCTAAAATCCGTTCCCCATCGGTCACCACAGCGACGTCGATCTCTTGTTCTGNNAGATAAAGGGAAGCATCTCAGCGGGATAGCAAGATACGAATTGATAAAAGAGATTCTCATTGCGGTTCAACAGGGAGGTCAAAAAGACATATTTACCCAGGGGAGTCCGTTTCCGGCTGAAATTTTGGTAGCACCGTTTAATCTGCTCGTCGGGTGTAGAGATATGTAGAGGTAAAAGCCCGTTGAGATGAAAGGCATCTCTCTCCTCTTGGGTAAACGCGGTGGATTTATTCAACGAGGGGGTATTGAGGAGCTGCGTCCCCCGAAGGAGGGTATGAATGGGTTTGTGCATACCCCCCTCATTATAAATTTTATTTTTCCTGTCAAGCGAATAGGTAAAAAACTAATTAATAGTTAATTGCAGTAAGACAATCTAGAATGACGCTGACTATCAACGTCTTAGGAATGAAGTTGCGTTCATTTATAAAACAATTTACAATTAACCGAATTTCGTTTATAATTTACTTTAATTAAACAATATTTGGTGATAAATGATAGATACTACTGAAGTAAACAAACGGACCCTTTTAAACCGAAGCAGAGGCGATAAATATTTTGTAGATACAACGGGCCTTTTGCTAAAAATGAACTGGGGTCAACGGGTAGTGTACTCATTATCCCGAAACTGCTCCAAGCTATTTGGCGACTCAGCGAGTAAGGTAGCGCAAGCGGTTAAATCTGTTATTTCCGATCTCATCCAACAGCCAGATACATTCACTGATCAGGAATTGAAAGATTTTTACCTGGAAAAAACGGGTTCATTAAGTCGTCTTATTTATGACAGAGTTATCCCAAAATCGCTTGAAACGAAATTGATAAAGTTGATCCCCAATCCGAGCGGCACTAAGACTGAAACTTTTAGCGATCAATATAAAACTGCCTATAAGGCGGCCAAAGTATGGGCTAGAATGGGCAATTATGAGATGTGTGGAGGAACTTCCGGCACGTACAAAATTTATGGAACAACAGTTGCCGAAGATGGCTCTCAAACAACTACGAATTTCGGTGTCTTTAAAATTTCGGAAGAAGAGCAATTAGCTTCTAATAATCCCCGTTTGATGCAAAAAATTAAGAGAATCTTCTACTCCCTAATCTTCCATTTGTCCGGTGGCTTTTTGTGCAAAACATTTAAAATTGCAGCGGGCCAAGGTTTTCTCGCCGAAGTGGCGGCTCGGACGACCGAACGATTTTTAATCAAGGTTGCCCAAGACAACGGGCTTCCTACTCCTTCAGAATATGTACCCGATACTCACGTAGCTAAAATAGGTATGGGCGCTTCTCCAGAAAGGATAGGCTCATTTCAATTGTGGATTGATGGGGCTTTACCGCCTGTTAATTTATGTGATTTTCTTGGTACATGTCCCTTTTTTATTCCCAATGGGACCGTTCCTGAAGAGGCGTTACAGCAGGAACACCTAAGACGTCTAGCTCTGTTCGACTTTATAACAGGCAATATAGATCGACATGGAGAAAATGCTCTGGTTGTAAAAAATGCCGACGGGAGCCAGGGTCATGATATGTACTTCATAGACGGGGGATCAGCAATGGCTCCTGAGCACCCGAACGGTTGGAATCTGCTGATTTTAAGAAATAAGTACCGCTGGAGAGACCTTCTGGGTAACCACAAAGACTTCCCTGCAGATTTGAAATTTTCGCCTGAGGAGCAGAGTTTCATTGAAAAGTTGTATGACAAAAAAGAAGAGCTGGTCGGACAAATCCGAGAACTTTATAACCACCACCTTAAGGACGAAAGCGTTGAAAACGAAGAGCGAGTCCAGCGGATGCTAGAAAGAATCGAGGTGCTACACTTCATGCGCAATCAACCTATCGCTGAATTGGCTAAGGTGCGTACACAAAAAGACTTTAATAGACTGTTACCCCAAATACCTGCTATCTCTAAAACAGCATCTCCAACAGAGACAGATTCAGCTAGCGAGGGTTGTTCTCCGCTGTCGGCACAGACTGTGCAGAGGGAAGAGGCTGTTGCTTAAACATCCGAAACGCCATCGTGAGCCATCCCAGGAATACCGCTATAGATAAAGCGGTTACTACGGGTAAAATCTGGACTCCTGCAATCAGTTGTAAACTAATTATAAATAAAGAAACGACCGCTTTTGATGTCCGATAAGCAAAGACATCGATCACCGCTTTCGCCCGAAACTTCTCATCCGTTTTGAGCGGGATGTAAAGCATCTCTCGAATCACTCCAAACAAAGAAAAATCGATCGATTTCAAGAAGACGAAGGAAAACGAGATGATCGCAAAGGTGGGAATGAGGGCGAAAAAGAGGGTGTTACTCAGTAAAACAAGCGGGATAAAGAGATGACTTCCCCGCAGTCCCAAAAAATGCATCATGAGCCAGCTTCCAAAAAACTGGAAACATCCGCTCAAAATATTCACGATTCCGGTGATTTTGCCGCAATAGGCGGTTCTTAAATCCTTATCCACAATATTGTGTTCTAAATAGGTGTTGAACTGATATTCCAAAAGACCTGTCGACACCTGCATAAAGACGACGAGAAGAAGCACCCCAATTAAAAATCGGTTCCTCTTAAAAAGGGTAAGAGCCTCTTTAGGCCTTGGATCGAGAGTCAGAGTCTCAGCAAAATTTCCCGTTGCCAGAGGGCTGCGTCGAAACGCCATCCGATAGGCAAATAGGAGCATAAGATAAAGAGGGCAAGTGAGGAGAAATAGCGTTTCCGATCCGATAGCCACAGCAGAGAAACTAGGGATAGAGCTGCACAGGATCGACCCAGCAGTTCCTACTCCATAGATCAACCCATAGAGGAATTTCGCATTTTTTTGCTCGACCGACACGTGAATCAACGACCAAAGCTGCTTGAACATCAGGAGAATGTAAATATCCTTACACACAAACTGAAGGAAGATGAGCCAAGGAAACGAGGAGAGGAGAAAAGCGCATGAAGTGTTGATGGCGATCACAATCAAAACGACTGTGGTTAACATTTTAAGAGGTCCAAAGCGGGGCAAAAATCGGTTATAAAGGTACACAACCAATAGATTTAGAGGGACTGTGGCCAGCCATACTGTGGGAAGATGATCAGCAGAAAAAAAGGTGAGAAACAACCCTGTGCTAGCAGGCCTTGTGATCGCATATTCTCCCGAGATACAAAAAGCGGCCAGCATGGCAAACAGGACAAAAGCCCGATTAGGAGCTGCTGTTAAAGTTAAGACCTTTTTGAGACTCATTGGGACCAGTTCTCGAGAAAATTGACGAGATCGAAATCGTGATCTGGCGAGATATAGACCCAGTTCGCTTTCTTCGTGGGAATTTTAAGGAGAAGATCGGAGCAGTCGCGCGCCTTTTGGACAACGACATGCCGGCGCGATACGGGAAAACAGAGCCTCTCGGGCGGCGGGGGCGTCTCGTGGAACTCCCAATCGATCTCCAGATCTTTGATACGGCTTTTAAGCTTAAATTCTTTGAGATCCTTTTCAGAAATCCCCTCAGGTAAAGCGATGGCGCGAAAACGGTGTTTGCGGAAGATCACACATTTGGCGTCTGCATGACCGGGTAGGCGGGAGTCTTTCGCTGCTTTATTTAACGAGGAGATCACATCGGTATCGCTGATGGAAA
>PLXF01000021.1 GCA_003151315.1 Parachlamydiales bacterium | reverse complement strand
AAGGCCAAGGCAATCGGGCTAAAAAGTTGCAAAGTCGAGAGGATCTCGCTAGAACGAAAAATATATGGCCGATTGAACCGGCAGCAGTATATACTAGTTCCCATGGTCAAGCTCAATATTCACTACAGCAAACTATCAGGCAATTACCTCTTCCCGGAGATCGCAAAACGGGTTGCGGCAACCCCTTCGAAACGGCCCCTCCTCAATTTAGGCGTAGGCGACGTTACGCGGCCCCTTCCCCCCTCTGTCGTGTCGGCCCTTTCCGAGGCGGTTTTAGAAATGGGCGACCCTCAGACATTTCGTGGCTACGGCCCCTCCGATGGCTACCCTTTTTTAAAAAACGCGATCTCTGAGCATGACTATCAGGGGCTGATTGCCCCTTCAGAAATCTTTATCTCCGAAGGCGCTAAAAGCGACATCGCCAATATTCAAGAACTTTTTTGCATCAACAACCGCGTCGCTCTGCCTGACCCCACCTATCCCGTCTACCTCGACACAACGGTGATGGCAGGACGCTCTCGTCCGCTCCTGAAAACGGGCCGTTATGGGGGCATCACCTACCTCCCTTGCAATGAAGAAAACGGCTTTTGCCCTCACCCCCCTTCAGACCACTGCGATCTCATCTATCTTTGTTCTCCCAACAACCCCACCGGCAGCGCGATGGGGCGCGAGCTCCTCAAATCGTGGGTCGACTACGCAAAAGCGCACCAGGCCATCATTATTTTTGACGGCGCCTATGAGGCCTATATCACCTCGGAAGGCACGCCGCGCAGCATCTACGAAATCGAGGGAGCCCGAGAAGTGGCCATCGAAATCCGGAGCTATTCAAAAACGGCTGGATTTACCGGCTTGCGTCTTTCCTACACTGTAGTGCCACATGAACTTCGCCTATTCGACTGTGGCAAAGAGCACTCGATTCATGCCTTATGGAAACGGCGACAAGACACAAAATATGGAGGCGCCCCTTACCTCATCCAAAAGGGAGCCGCCGCGATCTACACCCCGCAGGGGAAAAAAGAGATCGCCGAAACGATCGACGCCTATAGTCAAGGGGCTCGCTATCTTCTTGAAGGACTCCAATCGTTAGGTCTATCTGCCTATGGAGGGATCGATGCCCCCTACATCTGGTGCAAAACACCCGATCGCCTCACCTCATGGCAATTTTTTGATCGTTTACTCGAAAAAGGCGTAATCGCCATTCCCGGATGCGGTTTCGGACTACAAGGAGAACGATTTGTCCGCTTTAGCGCCTTTGCCCCTAAAGAGATATTGACAGAAGCCCTCACACACATTCAGGACGCTCTATGAATCCCCTAATATCTGCCCAACAATCTGCGTTTTTTTCCCAAAACGGCTATATCGAATTTGAAAACTTATTAAGTCCCGAAGAATGTGAACAAATCAGAAATGAGGCAGTGAAAGGGAAAAAAAAACTTACCCCAGAGCAATTATACATAGGGGGACGCGATCTATGGCGCCAATCGAACTTTCTCAAGACTCTTCTCCTCTCTCGCCGCATGGGCGCTATCGCCACAGGTCTTTGTAACAAAAGCCCCCTGCGCCTCGGCTGCGACCAGTGGATCCCCTTGGAGTGCAAATGGCCATCGCCTGCAAAAGGGAAAGATCTCTTAAGTTTTCAAGGAATTGCGCTCCTCTATCTCATCCGCATAAGTCCAGCGGCCGAAGAGGAAAAAATCCTCCCCACTTTCCGCTACGAACCCGGACTAATTCCGCTTCCAGCAAGCCAAGGAAGCGCTCTGATGGTCAATCCAAACCTGATCCTCAACTTCCCTAAAATGGTGCTCTACTCCCCCACTGATCTCTATTTAGTAGCCTACACACTGACCAACGCCGTCTACGTGCACAACCTCAAAGATCCAAGCAACGCCATGCTCAAACAGCTAGGCTATAATTTCGGGGACAAACTCAAAACAGAGCACCACCCGCTTATTGTATAAAAAAACGTCCGCTTTGGGATTTTAGGATAAATACTTTTCCACAACCTCAGCAGCTCCACTCGGAAACACAGACCTTCCATTAGAAGCGGATATGTATTTTAATAAATTTTTCACATGTTCAGAAAGAACTTCATCCTTCGCTTGTATAAAGCGCTCATTTATTATTGGTTGCGCTTCTTGCATTACGCAACTCAGCGTATAAGTCGCAGCAAAAAGAACTCCTCCGCCAACAGCTCCCAGCCACATATTAGGAGCCAGCCCGGCACCGGCCATGATAAGAGAAGAATAAATCACTGGCTTATTAGCTGAGGTGTAATCAGGATTAGGAGTATTTCTATTATATTCCTGAAAAGTTGCCTTTATATTCAAATATCCCAACGAACAAATCGTTACTTTCGTAAACAGAGAATTAGTTCTGTTTACGAAAACAGCAGCAGGACTAAATAAAAGAAATTGAGCAAGCGTCCAGCGAAGACCTGACATTGTCGGATCCCGACCAAAAACACTCAGCGGAATATGACGAGTAGAAAGGTTCGCAATCGCTACAAGTAAAGAAGTATATGCTTTAGCGTTAGGAACTCCCGTCACTTGAAGCACCCCTTCTGCTCCAGAAGAAATAATAGAGGTAAACATCAGGGAAGTTACCCATAAAGCGGCATCTTGCTTCCTATTCATAGGCCGCTCAAATTTTGTGCCTAAAAATATAAGGGCTTTTTGTGCTATAAAGGTAACAGCAACTCCCGTAGCCATAAGAGATGCAATATTAAGGGCTGTTATTGCTTTTTCTTCAATAATTGGTTCCTCTGAAGAAAATAAGGAGGTTGCGTAATTTGCCAAACCACATTGAACCCATAGAACACAACCTTGAAGCAGAGCTAAGCCCGGTAAATTAAGATATTCCCCCTTTTCGATCGCAGCCAACTGGCGACCGATAGTAGGAATCGTCAAAATTGCCGCTTTAACGTTTGCTATAGTTCCGCCTACGCGAGATCCTATCGCATAAGTTTCCAAGCTCTTATATTTTGATGAAAAATACTTTTGAATATTCACAAAAAGCCTCCTATTTTATTTTAAACTAAAAAGTAAAAGACATTTTAATGAATTATACATTCAAAAACCACAACTCTTTCAATTACAACTTTTTAGCCCGATTGGCTTGGCCTTCTGCCCTCTGAGGCGTTTATTTAACCAGGAAGGGGTTAAAAACCCCTTCCGGTTAAATAAACCGACTAATTTGGCCAAAGGCCAAACGTCCGAGGGCAAAAGGCCAAGGCAATCGAGCTAAAAAAATTGCAAAGTCGAGATCATGAGAGGTATAAAGAAATTATCATCACTGATTCGATACTAAATCACCAAATCCGACTATTTTTTTAAACAAAGTCCACCCTATTTGCGGAGATGGCTGTCTATACACGGGAGGCTGTGGAAGTGAATCTATATTCGCTTCCCGATTGCACGTTAGACAGTTTATTGCTCGATTCTTACCCATAGAGGGCCGATGAGCCTGGTTGACCCAATTGGCAAAGCAAACTTTATGGATGGGGTGGCTGCCATCATGAACAACGACCCTCCTGTTGAACAAAGTCTCCGAAGAAAGGGGCTCTTCTTTTATCACAACAAGATTACTTAAACATATGCAGCAGGTCTCACTGGGCGATATTGAGGCATACTCTTCAGGCGTGGCCATTCGGAAACGGACTAAATTTTGTTGAGAATCGATAGAATTAAACGATGCGGCCATTCCGGTCTCCAAAAAAGCAGCAAGTGTATCGTTAAGATTTTATTTAATCAAGAGTCCTTGAGCGGCATCTCATGAATGATTGGGCACGTAGCATTGTACCACTCATGCGTCGCTTATAAAATGCATTTGCGTTTATTTTTTAGTGGATATAACATCGCCTCAAAACCTAAGGATCAGTTATGAAGGCTCTCTCGTTCAAATGGCTGTTATCTTCTTTTATTTTTTCTACAACTCTGTGCCTACATGCGTATAATATTACGACCGAAACCGAGGCTACAAAAGAGATGGGCTATGGCGATTGGTATATCCATACAGATGGAGAGCTGCATTTTCTTGAGGAGTGGCTCCACTCCGAAGATGTGGTCTTTGATGTGGGTGCCAATGTAGGAGAGTGGAGCACCTATGCATTAGGCGTAGATCCTTCCATTCACCTGTACTCTTTTGAACCCCTTCCCGCTATTTTTCCCGACCTAAAAACTAAGCTCTCTCCTTTCCCAACGGCTCAAGTGTTTAACCTGGCGCTTTCCAACCAAACAGGTACGGGGCAATTTTGCTTCTACGATGAGAGTTATGATTTTTCCGCCCTGAGTAGTTTTTATGAGCGAGAGGTGCTGAAGGTAGACCATCAGCCCCCTAAAATAATAGAGGTGAAGTTAGATACCGTTTCCCATTTCTGCTCTGAGCACAATATCGATACGATCGACCTACTGAAAATTGACGCGGAAGGGGCCGAATGGGTTATCTTACAGGGAGCCCGCCCCTTAATAGAACAGAACAAAATTAGAGCGATTCAATTTGAATATGGGGGATGCTTTGTCGACGCAAAGACAACTTTGCAAGATATTTTTACCTTTTTGTCCAACAACGACTATTATATTTTCCGGCTTAAACCCAACGGCTTGATTTGGATTTCTGAATGGAATCCAAAACTCGAAAATTTCCGACTATCCAATTACGTGGCCATTAAAAAAGAGGAACTGCGAGACATCCGTATTGAAGAAAATGGCCTTTAAGTCCTAAAATATAGAGACTTTTCAGGATTTTTCAATGGCACATGACATAGCACCTCTTACGCATTGCACCTATTACCCCTCTCTTTCAGACTACCAGCAGAGAATACAACTGCTGATTCCCCGAGTTCTTCACGTACAAATATATGAATTTGCCAATAATATACTTACAGTTGGCTGTATAAAATATATTCAAGACGAAGACATAAAGTTTATACGATTAGCAAACCCAGGAGAGGCAAACGAAACATCTATTAATCAGGAGAGATTTAATCAACTCAAAACAGATGGGGTTGTAGGTGTTAAAAACAGCGTGAAAGAGATGCAGGAGTGGATCCGCACAGCCCAGACTGGGTTCGTAGTAACTTCCGAAAAAACAGCAACCATTTTTAACAAAACAATTACAACTGACGATCCTACGGCTTTAGCTATGTACAAGAATGGACTGCCTGTAGGCTTTTGCAATAGGATCTCAGAGCTGTTAGGTCCGCAAAAAGGGGTCCCTGTCGCAAGTAACTTCACCACGAGGAGCCAGTTACGAAATTACCGGCCTTAGCTCGACTTTGCAACCGGCTCCTAAGCCAAGATGAGTGAACAGACTTTCATGTTTCCGTTTCGCGGGAAATTAATCTCTCGACGACAGCGTCGACAGTGAAGCCGAATTCTTGCGCAAGATCGGGGGCAGGCGCAGACTCTCCGAAGCTCTCCATGCAGATCGCCACCCCTTGACGGCCGATATATTTATACCAGCCAAAATCGGAGGCCGCTTCGATCGCTGCTCGAACTCCTAGATCGCCGCCAACAACAGATTCTTTGTAGTCTTCCGATTGCTTTTCAAATAGAGCCCAGCAAGGCATAGAAACAACCCTTACCCGCTTGCCCATTTTTTCGAGCCGTTCAGCGGCATCGACCGCAAGAGCTAATTCTGAGCCGGTGGAAAAGAGGGTGAAGTCGGGAGCGCCTCCCGCCTCTTTCCGCACGATATAACCGCCTCGCCCCATCCCCTCTTCGTAAGGGAGGTTTGTATGGGATAGTTCGGGGAGATTTTGTCGAGAGAGGACAATTGCCGTCGGCCCTTTGTAGCGAAGAGCTGCCACCCAGGCCATTTTCACCTCATTCGCATCAGAAGGGCGAATCAAATGGAGATTCGGAATCGCGCGCAACAAAGCTAGATGCTCGATCGATTGGTGCGTAGGTCCATCTTCCCCCAAGAAAATCGAATCGTGGGTGAATTGGTAAATCGTGTGATAATGGGACAGAGCTGCTAAGCGGATCGAATTGCGCATGTAATCGGAAAAGGTCAAAAAGGTGCCGCAATAGGGGGTGATCATCCCTGTTAAAAATAGACCGTTCGCAATGGTTCCCATTCCGAATTCCCGAACGCCGTATTTTATATTGCGTCCATTGAAATTTCCGGGAGTGATGAGGGGAAAATTTTTCATCATGGTCATATCAGATCCCGAAAGG
>PLXF01000089.1 GCA_003151315.1 Parachlamydiales bacterium | reverse complement strand
CAAGTTCTTGGCCGATTGTGGTATAGATTTCGGCAATAAATATTCAGATTCGATTCAGATTAGGTATTTTATACCCTCCTTTTAATCCCCCTACTCTCAGCTATACTCCATCTCAAATTTAGAAAAGTTAGTTCTGCTAACAAGTTTTGCGAAAAAAGGAGGCTATATATGTCAGTGCCAATAGAGGTCACATCTCTCGAACCCATCACCCAAACAATGAGTAACGGTATGAATGAACCGCCGTATCCAGAAAAGTGTTATTTGCCTTTTATTTTTTACCCCACTGCAATGTGGCCTAATCTTCACGGAACCTCGTTCGTGGGAGAGCACCTCGATTTAGGAAAGCCTTGCGGCGATTATGTCGTTTATATCTCCATTCCGTTTTGCCGAGTTCGCTGTAAGGGTTGCCCCTATTTTGTCGAGCTTTTAACCAAAAATGACCCGAATGCAAAAGAGAAGGCTTACCTGGATGCCCTGATTAAAGACATTAGGAAGTGGGGACAATATGGCCGTTGGAGCAAGAGTCGGCTGAGAGCGATTTATATCGGAGGGGGAANNCCTTTAACAACCGCTAATTTGAAGGGGTTGATCGACGCACTATGTGAATCTTTCCCCGTTACTAAAGAGACTGAAATTACTTTGGAGGGGAACGCCCGAGACTACGATGAGGAAAAAATTGCATATGTTGCAAATTCTCCGATTAACCGAATCAGTTTAGGAGTTCAGTCGTTTGATCCAGAAATCCTTAAAATTGTCGGTTCTCCGCACGCTGCCGAGGCAAGTGAAAAAGTAATCAAGGCTTTGCAAGCGCAGGGAATGGTTAATATTCAGCTCGACATGATGTACAACATGCCCGGTCACAGTATGGATGTCTGGAGAACGGATCTCGAAAAAATCAAAGAGATAGGAGTTACTCACCTGACGATTTACCTCTATCGAATTCATGAAGGAACGCCTCAAGACAAGTTGATCAAGGAAGGAAGAGTACCAGCAATGGAGGATCGAGAATCCCCCCTAGTAAAATTGATGTACACGCAAGCTCGTGAAATTGCCGAAGAGCTTGGCTTTGAGATGTATATGCACAACCATTTTTGCAAACCAGGCTTCAGAAGCGTGTACAACGATTATAACCTGGAACATGTGAGCGATACCCTTGGCATTGGGGCAGGGGCATACAGTCTGATTGATAATTATCGGGTAGGAACTTCAAAAGCTGTGGACGAATATGTCAAAACTGTCAATGAGGGACACCACATGATAACGACGATTTCAGAAGAAATGGATCTGCGGAACCATAAGGAGCGTTATATCATGTTTACCCTCCAATATTTTCGCATTTATTTTCACCGATATCTTGAAAAGTTTGGAGTGAGATTAATGGACGATTTTGGATCCATTATCCGCAGGTTGGAAAGAAAAGGGTTGGTTCGTCTAACGGAAGAGGCAGTGGAGATGACCGGTCTTGGAAAAGAGTGGTTTCTCAATGTTGTTCTTGAATTTGTAAACCCCAAATTTTGGGGAAATAAAGTCTCTCGCGACCAGCCGAACTGGTCGATGAATGTTGTTCTTGTCGATCTTCTTGCGGATAACCGTGAAAAGTGGCTTGGTCCGATTGAAAAGGAGGAATTGCCATGTGCGCAGTAATTGAAGAAGTAAAAAGTGTTATCGATGAACTCGGAATCGATTGTTCAAAGATGAGCGGGCAGTCAAAATTAGGAGAAACGGGGATAGGCCTGGATTCTCAAGAGATCATTGATTTTACCTGCATGCTGGAGAAACGATTTAAGATCAAACTGTCGACATCTTTCACAAAAAAAAGTGACATAGAAGAAGTAGTAAGATGCATTCAGGAGAAACAGTCTCCTCGAAAATTATTTGAAGGAAAGATCGAGGCGTCATTAAACGTTAATTGTCCGGTTGAAAAGGCCTATCAGGCGATCTATGAAATGGAAAAATGGCCGGGAAAACTCCCTCACGTAAAGAGGATTGAGACTCTTTATAATGACGGCGTCTATCAAGAGTTCCTGATGGATGTCCAGTCGGATACGGGGATGATCCAGGTACGCTCGATTCGTCGTTGTTTAGCAGGCGAGGAAATCACCTTTTTTCAACCCACCCCTCCAAAATTCCTAGAGCACCATTGCGGAGGATGGAGTTTTCAAAAGGAGGGCTCTCTTTGCAAAATCAGAACGTGGCACCAATGGAATTTGAAAAAGGGAAAAGCACAAGAATTGTTCCCTGAGCAAACAGAAGAGCGCGTTGCCAAGCTGCTCCAAGCGCATGCTGAATTGGCTTTAAATACCTGGAAAGTCCTATTGGAGAAGGTGTTATGAAAATCGTTAAGCAACTAACTGTCAATGCTCCGGTAGGTGTGGTGTACGGTTTTTATGCGGATATCCGGAAGTGGAAGGAAGTGATGGATGATGTGGTTGGCGTCTCTGTCTTTTACGATGACGGGTTTCATCAGGAGTTCGATATGACGGTACAGCGTGGAAGCGGACAAGAAACGGTACGCTCTGTCCGGTTTTGCTACCCGTGCTCATCGATAGAAATTTTCCAAACGAAACCTTCGCCTCTCTTTACCAGCATGTCGGGCGTGTGGAGGTTTCTAGAAGAAAACGGGGCGACTCTGATCGAGGCAACGCGTCAATTCGAAGTTAAAGAGGAGGCTTCTTTTAACATGGCTGTTTTGGAGAAGTTCTTACAGCACAACCTTGACTCTTTTAAAAAGAGGATAGAAGCGTCATGCACAGGATAGAATCTATGAGAAAAATCAGAGCTGCTGAGTCGGATGTTCGGCACCTCATTTGGGACATTAAGGCGTGGTCTTGTTTTTGGGAGCAGATCCAGGCTGTAGATATCCTTTATGATGATGGGATCCACCAAGATTTTATCATGTCTTTATCATGGCAAAATCGCGATAGCAGCATTCGTACAGTCCGTTTTCGCGACCAGAATGGGAACATTCATTTTTTCTCTCCTCAACCCCCATCTCCCACAACTGTCCATCGCGGATTATGGAAGCTTGTTGCTAGCGAAGATGGCACCACTGCACTCACAGCAATGCGATGGTTTGAGATGCCGATACAGGAAAAAGAGAATTTGGAAACTCATTCGCAACATTTAAAAACTTTTTCCGAGGACTTTCAGACGAGACTGGAAACGTTACTCGGGAGGTTAGGAGCAGTATGCGAGAAGTAGATGTTGTTGTGCTTGGAGCCGGAATTGGTGGAAGCGTTGCCGCAGGGCTGATGTCCCGCGAGGGGTATCGCGTGGCGATCATTTCTCAAGATGCCGGCACAAAAAACCATCTTCCCGAATCTTGGGATTACAAGCCGCTGCACAGGATAACCAATTTAGGTTCTGGAGAGAAGATCCTTTCAACACTTAAAAAACAAAGTCATTGTTGTTTTTGTTCGGCTGACGGCCGCCGCTCCGTCGAAATGACTGTAACTGATGTTCAGAACAAGATAGAAATTGGCGATCTTGTTCAAGTGGATCGGAATCAATTTGATCGGGTTCTATTGGAATCTGCCTTGGAGGCTGGCGCCAAATTTTTCCCGATGAGTACCCTAGAGAGGTGTGAAATTTCTTCCTCGGGAGTCGCGACTTGTATTTCGAAAGGAGGAGAACTTCATGAATTTACCTCTTCTTTTATTATCGATGCCACGGGAAAAAGGGCGTTTTTATCAAACCATTTGAAATTACCGACACGAGAAGAGACGTTGGATACACGGGTGGCTTGTTTCAGCCATTTTGAGACCCCCGCGAGCAAAGTAGACGGCATCAGAATTGTTGCCATAGAAGGCGGGTATCTGTTTTGTATCCCGATTTCGGATCAAAAATTAAGCGTCGGGTGTGTTCTTGCGGAACGATTAGTCGATTTATCCGCTTCTCCTGAAAAGATTTTTGGCTTTGCAATCTCTTTGTCTCCCTATGTGACAGAATTACTCGCTGGGGCAAAAAGAGTTCTTCCTGTGATCCCTGCCAAGAATACCCAAAAAATTTGCCTTGAACCTGCGGGCCCCCGTTATCGACTCGTTGGGGATGCAGCTGCCTTTTTAGATCCTTTCTTTTGTCCCGGAATTGATTTTGCCCTTTTTTCGGCGGAGCAAGCTGCTTTGACAATCGAAGAAGATTCAGCCTTGGGCTACCAGAGGGCCATCATGGATTGGTTGGAAGAATCAAAAAGAAGCGTTTATCAAAAGATGGAAAACTCTGAGTGGGGGGCTATCATGCGTCTTTTTGCAGACCCGCATCTTCCTTTCACGCTACCGCTCATGCTGACTCAAGCATTTACACAGATTGTAGGTGCGGAAATCCCTTTAAATGTGGGAATCAAGGCTGCAAGGAGGGCTTATGACCTATCGTCTTATTGACCTCTCGCTGCCGCTTGAAACCGGGCTCTCTGAACCTGAGCCTGTACAAATCGAAAGAGTCGATCATCGTCAAGGGGCCTTCCTATTGACGCAGGGGAGCGATTTGCATGCCGATCATTTTCCCGATGGGTTAGGGCTTAGTTTGGAGAGGATCCAATTGACTTCGCATTCAGGGACTCATGTCGATGCCCCATTGCACTATGGCCCACTCAGCGAGGGCAAAAGGGCTCGCTCGATCGACGAAATGCCCCTCGATTGGTTTTTTGGGCTGGCCCTAGTGCTTGATTGCCGCAGTGAGGCAAGCTCTGAAGTCGTCGCATGCGATGAGCTCAAACATGCGGTATTTTCCCAAGGGCTTACGTTGGAAGCCGGCGATATTGTTTTTATCAATACAGGGGCAGACTCTCTTTGGGGCACTCACGAATATTTTACCTCATTTCGAGGCGTCAGCTTAGCAGCGACAGAGTGGCTTCTTGATCAAGGGATTAAGGTAATAGGGGTCGATAGTTTCGGATTCGATGCTCCTTTCCATAAGATGATTCAGGCAAGTGGCCAGGGGAAGAATGGTCGAGCGTTATGGCCCTGCCATGTACTGGGGAGAAGCCGGGAATATTGCCAGATTGAGCGGCTGACTAATTTATCGATGTTGCCGACACATAAAAAATTTTTAGTCTCTTGCTTCCCGATCAAGTTGAAGGGATGCGGAGCCGGTCCTTCAAGGGTCGTTGCTTTTTTGGAGGTGGATCATGAGTAGAAGAAGAGTCGTAATTACCGGAATGGGAACAGTTAATCCCCTTGGAAATAACGTTCCTGAATTTTGGAAAAATTGCATAGAGGGAAAATCAGGTGTCAAGCGAATCACTGCATTCAATATACCGCCGCATATGAGTCAAATTGCGGGGATGGTGGGACCTTCTATGGCGCAGGGGAATTCTAAAATACAGGAGAGGAATTTACTTTTTGCCGAAGCAGCTGCACAAGAGGCTCTTCGGGACGCTAAGCTCCTTGATGCGCCTCTTGTAGATGAACGTTGTGGTGTTTTTATCGCAACAGCTATTGCTGAGATTGCATTGATGGAATGGTCTTTTAACCAGAATCGAAGTGGATGCGGCCATGTCGGGTTTGTCCCTCATAAATCGCCCTATTTTGGTCCAAGTTTTTTCTTTAATAATGTGGCTCAGACGATTGCTTTAAAGCACAAATTCAAAGGGGGGGCTGTGACTCTCTCAACGGGCTGTACAGGCGGCAATGATGCGATTGGGTATGCGCTCCACACGATTCGAAGTGGAAGGGTAGATGTGGCTATCGCAGGCGCCACGGAAGCTCCTATCACGCCGCTGGTTGTGGCTGCGTTTAGTAAAATTGGTGCGACTTCGAAAAGAAATCTTGAGCCAGAGCGAGCCTCTCGTCCCTTTGATAAAGACCGCGATGGTTTTGTTCTTGCCGAAGGGTGTGGGATGTTTGTGCTGGAAGAACTTTCTCATGCGCTGGAGCGTGGAGCTACGATTTATGCAGAGGTTGCCGGAACGGGAAGTGTGAATAACTGTTACCATATGACTGATATTCCACAAGATGGAAAAGCAATAGCAAGGGCCTGTAAATTAGCACTTAAGGATGCTTATGCAGAGCCAGACGAAGTGGATTATATTAATGCTCATGGTTCATCAACGATTCAAAATGATGTTGCCGAAACTCACGCTTTCCATGAAATATTTGGCGATCGTGCAGCCAGCATCCCTGTGACTTCGATTAAATCGCAACTTGGGCACGCGCTTTCGGCTGCAAATAGCCTGGAGTTGATTACGGTCGTTTTGTCCCTGCGAGATCATGTGATCCCGCCCACAATCAATTTAGAGGCTCAAGATCCTGCTTGCCTATTAAACGTTGTAGGAAACAAGGCATTAGCAAGATCAGTCAATACAATCCTAAAGACGAGTAGCGGTTTTTCCGGTATTCACTCGAGTCTGATTTTAAAAAGAATGGAGATGCGAAGATGAGAGATCTGGTCATTACGGGGGTTGGAATTACTACAGCGATTGGTTCTGGCAGCACTGCAACAATGAGAAGCCTTACTGAAGGAAAGAGTCGTTTTTGTTCTCATCGTCAGGTGGAGGGTCTTAATCATTCGGTGGCCTACGTCGAAGATACAGATTTGGTCGAAGGAGTTGGCCCTAGAACTTTGAGAAAATTGGATCGATTTGCTCTTTTGTCAATGCAGACGTTCCGTCAAGCCCTCAATGGAGCTAACTTGGATGGCGAATCTGCTCATGAGTTTGGTATTCTTGTGGGCAATTCTACCGGAGGATGGTCGTTTGTTGAGCCCCAGATGGACGCCATCTATAACGGGGATTATGATGCTCTCAGCCCTTATGTCGCCACTGCGTGGTTCCCATCTGCCCCTCAAGGGGAAATTTCGATCCAACACAAAATTTCAGGTTATAGTAAGACATTCTCAGCAGACGCATTAAGTATCGGGTATGCTTTAGAGCATGCCTGTTATCTCATTAATCACGATTATTTGCCGGGTGTTTTTGTAGGAGGAATAGAAGCCCCCCTCTCACCGCTTGTCTATAATGCATGTCTACGTGTTGAGCCTCTATCTGTTTCAGGCCGCTATTTGCCTTTTCATGAGCAATCTGATGGGTATCTGTTAGGAGAGGGAGCTGGATTCTTAACGATTGAACCTTATGATAATGTCCTGGAACGGAAAGGCACTCCGCTGGCCCGCATTTCTGGTATGGGCATTGCCAGCGAGCTTTCCGAATCGATTAAAATTTGTCTGGAAAATGCAAAAAAAAGGCCTAAAGATATTGATTGTATTTTACTCGATGCCAAGGGAATCAATCGTTATGACAACGAAGAGTACGCTGTCTTAGAAGAAAATTTTTGTTCGTGTGACAATCTTTATTTAACAACGACAAAAACCTTGCATGGAGGGTTGCTTGCGGCAGATTTCGCTGTCCAGTTAGTCATGGCGGTTTTATCGTTGAGAAGTCAAAAAATCCCAAGAGGGCTTTGGTCTAAGGATGAACACAGGCGGCCCTCTTTTGGGAATTTGGTTTTAGATACGCCAGTTGAAAAAAAATTAGCCAACGTATTGGCTTATGCGCGAAACCTAGATGGGTCTAGTTGCGCCGTTCTGGTCGAGTTTATATGATTATTTATTGGGAAAACAAAAAAAGGATGCAATATGTTCAAGTGGACAATAACGGCAGAAGTAAAAACGAAGGCGAAGCCTCGCGATATATGGAATCTTTGGGTCGATGTACCTTCGTGGCCGAAATGGGATCATGAACTTGAGTGGTGTTCCCTTGATGGCTCATTCAAGGTCGGCAGTACGGGTAAGCTTAAGCCAAAAGGTTGGTTTGCTTCCACATTTCGTCTGATCTCGGTCGAGGAAGGCAAATCACATAGCGATAGAACCGAGATGCCATTCACCAAGGTCACCTTCCATCATTCGCTAGCACCTTGCGGCAATGGGCAAGTCTCCATTGTTCATCGTGTTGAAGTGTCCGGGCTTCTCGCTCCGCTGCTTTGGCTGACCATGAGAAGAGCGATTAAGAAAGGTTTGCCGAAAGCTGTAAACAAGCTGGCTCAGATGGCAGAGTCACAAACGCATACAAAAACAACTGAATAAAGGAGTTAATTATGTCAACAGCTACATCTGTTACAAAATATTGGGTGAGTACGGTTTCTAGAGAGCATGTCTTCGTTGGGGTTAAGGGAGGATTTTGCCAGGTATGTCATGGAAAGAAAGGACCATTAGCCAGAATGAAAGAGGGCGATTGGTTGATTTACTATTCTCCTAAAGAATCTTTCGGCGGGGATGAGCCATGTCAAAAATTTACGGCGATAGGAAAGATTGCCGACAAGAATATTTATGCATTCAAAATGAGCGACGACTTCGTCCCTTTCCGAAGAAATGTCAATTATTTGGAGAGTGTTAAAGAGCAACCTATTCGACCCCTTTTGGAGCAGCTCTCTTTCACGCAGGACGCAAAGAACTGGGGAATGAAATTTCGGATGGGGCTTTTTGAAATTTCCAAACAAGATTTTGAACTAATTCACAAACAGATGGTCGGAGAGCTCCATGAGCATAAAAATTGAACATACTGAATTTGCTAAAGGAAAAGCGGAAACGGTTTGGAAATTCTGGAGCGATGTCTCTACCTGGTCGTTATGGGATCTTGGGTTGGAGTGGTGTAAGTTGAAGAAAGGACATGCATTCCAGCTTTACGGAGAAGCTTCGCTATTGCCAACTGGAGCTCCCGCGCCTTTAGACGTTCGAATTACTGAATGTACTCCTAATAAAAGCTTTACTGATGAAGCCAAAATGGAACTTGGCTTCATTTTGGTATCGCACGAAGTAATTCCCCATAAAACCGGGGTAAAAATTACTCATTGTTTCCAATACACTCCCTTAAATCCGGAGGCGGAAACTGTTTTTAGGCAACGGATGTTTCTTAAGCTGAAAGAGAAATGGCCAGAAACTGTAAAAACTCTAGCACGTCTCGTCGAAAAGGAGGAGGTAAAATAGATGGCAAGATTTCATTTATTTGAGTTTGAAGATTTAAAGTGGCTGCCTAAGATTTTTCGCCGGTTTATTACAGATCTACTCTCCTTTCAGATAGATCGCTTTGGCATTTATCATGCAACGCATGAGAAAATTCAAGAGATCCTAAATAAAACAGGACATGACACCATTGTCGATCTGTGTTCTGGCAGCGGGGGACCAGCACCAGGGATTCGAAACAAAGTTTCTTTGGGTTTGGGCCGTGATGTCAACCTGGTTTTGACGGACAAGTACCCCAACTTGGAAATCTTTAACGCTTTTAAACAGCCGTATGTTATTCCTGTTACTGCGTCTGTTGATGCGACCAAAGTTTTGCCATATCTTAAAGGATTTCGCACGATGTTTACGGCC
>PLXF01000034.1 GCA_003151315.1 Parachlamydiales bacterium | reverse complement strand
TGGTTGTCTAACTTTCAACTGGACACAGTATATACTGCTCCCAAAAACCGATTCTTGAATCACGAGAGATATAGATTCTTGTGGATAGCTGTTTCAAAGCGTTCTGCTTTTTGGGGATGGTCGAAACGGAAGATAAATCCTAAAATGGGCTTGTTTTCCATATGTAAAGAACAGGAGGTGAGTTGGTGAGATAAAATCTTCATCTCCATAAATGCCTCTAATAGTCTTTGTCGCAAAGTGGGGGAGTCAGATTGGATAAAAGCGAGAATAAAGGGTTCTTTACGTTCCATTTTAAACTGGGGAGAATGTTCTGCAGAACCTTTTTTGAGTAAATCCACAAGCATGGAAAAATGCTCTTTTAAAACAGAAGGTTCGTGGACTGTCTTCATAATTCCTGGTTTAAGAGAATGGAAATAGTCTTCTAGCAAAAATTCCAAATCTTTATCGATCGTCTGGATCGATTTGCGGAGAAGGGTCAGAGCTTCTTCTTGTTTAAGGATCATTCCCCCATTAAAATCTCGAAATTCGCCTAATAAACGGTTCAATTCCGATACAACTTGCCCTCGAGCTCTCAGGAGATCGAGCGAAAAATCTTGGCGGAAAAAGGGGGCTTTAGCCAGTCGAGCCCGTAAAATAATCGCCTCTTTTTCATATTTTTGTTTGAATTGGCCGATGATCCGGATGTCTTCCAGATCGAATTGAATAGAGCTATTTTGCAAAATCTCCCGTATAGGGCGCGTTCGAGGGGTTAACAGGCGAACGGCTGTTACCGTGAAAAAGAGTTCAAAGTCGGTCTGTTTTTCGTAATGGATAATCAGTTGCGGTAAGTCTCTGGCATATTTCAACTGGCGGCTTAGCTCTACAATATTTCGGAGAAGTTCCTCTTCATTGCGAGGCATAAATACAGGATGGAGAACCCGTTCCACTTGTTGATCTAGCTCAAAAGGGAGCCGCTCTTTGAGCAATCCGATTCCGGCTGCTGGATCGTGGGGGCGGGCTATTTCTAAGTAGTAAAAATGGATTTTCGGATCTTTTCTATCGGCTATGTATGAGTCTGAGATGAATTGCGCCTCAGAAATGGAGCTTCGTATCGCTTTCATTAGCTGCTTTTTTTCAAACCGTTCCGTCTCTTTTCTCAGACCTATCCCAAATAGAATCCCTAAAATAGGTTTTTCATCAGAGAGGCGCGCGTGGAACATTTTTATGCTAAAAGGGCGAGGCTCAGGATTTTCCCCAATCTGATCTTGGAGAACTTTTTTAAATAGATAGTGGTAGGCTATGAGGCGGCTAATATGGCGGCAGCTGCGCTGTGCGATGAATTTTGCACTTAAAATCGATTTGAATTCTCCCATCTCTTGAAAAACCTCTCGAGGAAAAATCTTAGGTCTACTCTTGCTTAGATGGACAATATTTTTATTCACCTCTTTGATTTTTTCATCTTCGGAAAGCTTCGTTAGGAAGCTTTGCATTTGGTCGTGTAGCGATATATCGGTATCTTCAATGGAATAGTTAAAGAGGGATGAGAAGTTTTTTTTAATGATGAAATTTTTCTGCTCTACAGAAATGGATTTCAAAGAGGAGATATAACGAGCGTGATAGACAGCCATGAGGTTTAGTTTCATCTCTTGAATCAACGGCTCGAGATTTTGTCGGATTGATTCGAGATCGGAAGGGTCTTGGATCAGGAGGATCTCCTGACGTAAGTAAAATTTCTGGGAAGGGGCCTTGTCAAAGTGGAAGTGTAAGGAAAGGCTTCCTACCGATTCTAAATCTTTTCCGGGAACTAGCCAGCGATTCAACATATCGACTACATAACGAGCGGCCCCATTTGTATACTCGCTTTGGCCTAAATAATTAAAAAATAAAGGGGAGTCGACTGTGGTTGGAGAAATCGTTTGAAAGAGGGGTAGATGTTTAGAAAATCGGTATAGAAAAGGGGCGATTTCTCGAGGTTGAGACAGGCAATTGAAGGTTTCCCAAAAGGGAAGGGGCATCATCGATTCGACAATACTTTGGACCGCCTCCAAAATAGAGGGGCGGATTGGATTGGAAGGGTTTTCGAAAAGGGGTTTAATTCGGGGATTCATCGGAGGAAACCGGTTGCATATACTTAAACAAGATGTTTCCTATCGGAGAGCATGCGAAGTGGGTAAAAGTGGGTTTTAGAAGAACTCCTTGATTGATGTAGTAAATCGGAGCTACGGGCGCTTCCGAAAACAAAATCTTCTCTGCTCGTAAAAGCGCCAAGTTGCGTATAAGAGGATCCGCGGTTTGGTTTGCTATATCTAATTGCTCGATATATTTTTGATTTTCGAAGCCAGGGATGTTTTTTTTCATTTTTTTAAATTTAAAGCGATCCAAAATGTAGATGGGATCGTTACATTGCGCCGCCATATACGTGAGGCAAATGGAGAATTTACCCTTGGCAATAAAATCGAACAGCGAGGCTTGATCACATTCATGTAGCTGGATAGGGACACCTAGCAGTAATTTCCATTGCTCTTGCAGAGCTAACGCTATACGGCGGAATTGATCGGTTGACTCGTAGATAAGCGTAATGGGAAGAAGGGTCTCTAACTGGAGATTTTCTTCTATTAAACCTTTCTGCAACAAAGAAAAGAGATCTTCTCCTTTCGATTTGAAATCATGAGAGACCTCTTCGCCAAAATCCTTTCGAAGTAGGGGAGGGAGAATCCGGTAAGCAGGGATTTCATGGAGACTTCCGATCTGTTGTGCGATCGCCACTCGATCGATCGCCTGAGATAAAGCCTGTCGCACCTTTTTGTTTTTAAAGGGGTGCATCTGGAGATTGAAGGCGCAAAATATGATACCTCCCAGGGGAGCGACTTGTAAAGAGCCTGTATGTTCATACCGTCCGATCTCT
>PLXF01000193.1 GCA_003151315.1 Parachlamydiales bacterium | reverse complement strand
TTAAAAACCCCTTCTTGGTTAAATAAACGCCTCAGAGGACAAATATGCAGAGGCAATCGGGCTAAAAAAGTTGCAAAGTCGAGGTTAAGAAAATTGTTTAAGGCGCTCGATCCTCACCTCGAGGGAGGGGTGGCTAGCAAAGAGGTGGAAGAACCCCTTTTTTGCCGGGTGGGAGATCTTAAAGGCGGCCATCGCAGGGTTTTCCGATCGAGGATCTCGGATCTCCTGGCATGCCTTAAGAGTCTGCAGAGCGGAGATCATCGATTCTTTTCCAGCGAGTCTAGCGCCTCCTGCGTCGGCTCTAAATTCTCGGAACCGGGAATAGGCGGCCAATACTAAGGAGCCTAAAATCATAAAGATCACTTCGAACAGGTAGACAAAGAGGACGTAACCCATGACGCCGCCGCTCGATCGACTATTTCGGTCCCGGGCGAGGCCCGAAACCACATAGGCTAAAACACGCGCTAAAAACATGACAAAGGCGTTGACGATTCCCTGTAACAGCGTCATCGTAACCATATCTCCATTGGCGATGTGGGACACTTCGTGAGCGAGAACGGCGCGGACGTCGCTGCTGTTCATCCGCTCCAGTAGGCCTGTTGAAACCGCAACTAAAGACCTCTTTTTTGTGGGACCTGTAGCAAAAGCGTTGACCTCTTTAGAGGCAAACACACCCACTTCAGGCATAGGCAAGCCGCTATTTTCGGTTAATTGGCGAACCATGCGGAGCAATTCTTTGTGCTGCGAATCTTGTGTGTGAGGATCTATGACCTGAACGCCCATCATCCATTTTGCCATCACTTTGGATAGAGCGAGCGAAATAAGAGCACCCCCCATTCCCCAGATTAAACAGAAAGCGAGAAGGGAGCTGTAGTTGAGGCCATTGGCTTCGAGATAAGGGCGTATATTGAAAAAGTTCAACACGACCGAAATCATGGCAACGACTAAAAAATTCAACAAAAGAAAAAGAAATATCCTTTTTGCAAACGCCATAACCACCACCTTATTTCCTTCTATTAAACCCTATCTAGGGAAAATGATTCAACACACCTTTTCGATTGCGGAAAAAATCGGATTTCTGTCATGTATCTGTCGAGTTTTTTTTGAAAAACCCCCTCAGAAGTACCTGGAAAGGGAATTTTAGAAAAAATCCTCTATGAATGTAACCAAAAGAGATATAATGGCCAAAGGAATTGTTAAGCTGCATCAGCAAAAAACAAGCGCAGTGTCGGGGTTAGAAAAAATTAAAAAATCTTTGAGCGAAAAGCACGCCTGCTATGTCCTCATCACATGCAGCCAACCTTCTGATGAAGGGAAAATGGATGTGGAGATGAATTATGAAGGGGATGAAACTTTGGCTGCTTTCCTTTTGGAAAATGCTAGCCAAGTCTTCGATAGTAAGCTAAACGACTCGAGAGAATCTAAATAGAGTTTGATTGACCTTTCCGGATCGCCTATGATCGGGCCCAAAAGGGGCCCGTATGGATAAATTTACAAGCTGGATCGACCGAAACCAAGATCGGATTCAAAAAGAGTATTTCGACTTTCTTAAGTTTAAGTCGATAGGAACAGATCCCCAATATAAAGGGGACACGCTCGCTTGCGCTTGTTGGGTGAGAGATTACTTATCTCGCTCTGGAATGCAATCAGAGCTCATAGAAACGGTGGGTCATCCTGTCGTCTTCGCCGAAAATCTACATGCTGGACCTTCTGCTCATACCCTTCTGATTTACGGCCATTATGATGTTCAACCGGTCGATCCGATTGAACTTTGGCATAGTCCTCCCTTTGAACCCGAGGTTCGGGATGGGATAATTTATGCCCGAGGGGCTGTCGATGACAAGGGGCAGATCTTTTATGCCATGCAAGCGGTGTTGGCATTCAAGGAGCTAGAGGAAAGGTTGCCCATTAATCTTAAATTTTGTATCGAGGGGGAAGAGGAGTCGGGCAGTTTAGGACTGACCCGGGCGCTTCCTCAATTAAAAAGCCGATTGAAGTGTGATTCGCTTCTCGTGCCCGATTTTGATCTCCTCTCTGCAGATGTGCCAGCTATATCGCTTGGTGCGAGAGGGATAGTAACTTTAGAGGTTACTTTAATTGGGTCAGATACGGATCTCCATTCGGGGCTGCACGGCGGTTTGGCGTACAATCCTAACCGGGCGCTCGTCGAATTATTGGCCCAGTTATATGATGCGGATGGGCATATTCAAGTGCCTGGATTTTATGATGATGTGGAACTTATGAACGAAGAAGAGAAAAATCTTTTTTCCTACTTGGATCATCCCGATGCCTATAAGGACGCTTTTAAAATCCGGGCATTAGGGGGAGAAAAGGGGCGTTCGATGAAAGAGGCCAATTGGTTTCGTCCCACATTAGAAATCAACGGGATCGCTGGCGGTTATGCAGGTCCTGGATTTAAAACCGTTATCCCCTCCCGCGCTCATGCGAAGATCTCTTGCCGCTTAGTCCCGAATCAAGATCCGGAAAAAATAGGTAGATCGGTTGCTGAGTTTTTGCGATCTCATGTGGCTCGGGGCATGGAGATTGATGTACAGGTAGAAAAAGGCGAAAGGGCCTTTCGGAGTCGAGCCGATTCTCGTTTAGCGAGAGCCGTTTCGGACAGTTACAGCGATGTGATGGGGCAACCTTGCCGCCGCCAATTGACGGGAGGCTCAATCCCAATCATCGCCGAATTAATGCGATCTGTTAGTGAAGAAGTTGTCGGAATGGGATACGGCCTTCTCAGCGATCAAATACACGCTCCCAATGAACATTTTGATATGCAGCGTTTTAATAAGGGCATCCGAACGGTTGCTCAAACGATCCAGAGGCTAAAATGAAGGACATACAAATCGATAAACCTGGACTATACATAGCCGGGCCCCTATTTCTCATCTGTACACAGGCCCTTGCCATCCATTTCGGGGAAGGAGAGGCAGTTTACCTTCTCTTTATCTCGTTATTGGGGCTCCTCTTGTGTTCCTACTTTAATAAAAAGGGGTGTTTTTTTTCCCTCCTCTTTATAGGGCTTGGAATATTGGCTAAGTATGGATTTTCCGATTCCTATGGCCTATGGCAAATGGGATTAGAAGGGTCTGTCGCCTGTAGTTTTGTCATCACCACCTTGATGCTCGATCAGCAAAAATCGAAGTTCAAATCGCTCTTTGAGGTCGCGAAAACGAGAGAATCGACGATTCTCAATTTAGAAGAAGATCTTTCCAAGATCCATGAGGCCACCCTTTCCGATCAGCTCTCCTTACAAGAGAAAAATGTCGAGTTACAAAAAGAATTGGAAGAGATGGGGACAGAACACTCTTCGGTCCTGATTTTAAATGAAGTTTTGCGCAAAACGGCTGCAGCTCAAACACAAGAGGCCGAAGAATTAGCTAAAAATGGATTAGAGCAAGAAAAGCGGATCGGTTCGTTTCTCGCTGAAATCGACGCTCTGCAAAAAGAATTAGTCCGCGTTAGCAACGAATCGGGTTTATTGGAAGAAAATGGACAGCTTCGTCAAGAACTCACTGTTGCCAGGGATGAATCGGAGCAGATGCACCAGACCAATGAAAATCTTGCCCGCCTGCATACAAAAGAGATGGAAAAGGCGCAAGAGCTCTCTGAAAAGCTCCATGCTTTACATGCCAATATGCAAAAGGTGCAAGAAGAGCACAATATCGCCAGAGGGGAAAACCGGATGCTCTCCACCCATCTCGAGCAATTAACCGAAGAATTGGAAAAAGCCCTTACCTCTTTAAAACAGGCAGAAAAAGTACAAATAGAGAAGAATTTCCTAACCGAGCGTTTAGCTAACGCAGAGGCTCAAATGGCCGCTATGAATAGCCGCATGGAAATATTAGCGCAAAGACCGGAGACTTGCGAAGAGCGGGAAAAGTTGATCGCTAAAGAGGCTGAGCTTGTAAAAATGGGAGAGAGCCTCCAAGACATTGAGCAGAAATTATCAGGAAACGATGGGCAATTAGCCCAGTTGGAACAACAGTTGACCCAGGCTCGGGAAAAACTAGACGGCACTATTGCAGAATTATCGACGCAAAGAGCGCAGTTAGAGCAAAAAGAGGAGGAAATCAACCTCCTCAGAGAACAGCTCAACAATGTGAATCCCCAAGAGCTAAAAGAAAAGCTCGCAGAAAGGGAAACTACGCTTTCTCAAATCGAAGAGCGGTTAAAGGATCTCAGCCAAACAGAAAGTTTATATAAACAGCTCAAAGCGCAATTTGAAGAGAAGAATACTGTTTTGGGCGAAACGAGAACTAAGCTATTCCACACAGAGACGAAGCTGCAGCAGATCCAGATTGAAAAAGAGCAAGCAGCTTTAGCTAAAGATCCTTTGCCCTCCGATTGGGAAAAGGACATCCGGGCCCTTGAAGAGGAAATCAGCAACCTCCAGGCGGAAAACATCCAATTGCAAGAGATCATTTCTCAATTATCGAGAGGAGAAACACCTCCTCCACCGCAATTGGAGTTTTAAAAGGCGTTATTGCACAATTCATTGCATGCATAAGTTGCTGGCTATGAAAAAATTACAACTATAGAGAGCGAGAGAGCATACAGAGAAAAAGCATAAAAACGCGCGTTTTCGCGCCTCTGTGAGCTCTCTCTCTGTGGTAAATGTTGATAATAAGCATGTTGTGCAGCAAAGTCGAGTTAAAAACGGGTCAGGACCTCATGTCCCGATTCGGTGATTAAGATCGTATGCTCCCATTGCGCGGTCGGTTTGCCATCTTTTGTCCGCGCGGTCCATTTATCATGGGGATCGATAATCGCTTCCCTTACGCCAGCGTTAATCATTGGCTCGATAGTAAAGATCATCCCTGGGGCAAACGGAATTTGGAGATTGTTGTAATGGTGGGGAACTTCGGGCGCCTCGTGAAAGGCAACGCCCACTCCGTGTCCTACAAACTGATTCACCACAGAGCACCTTTGAGAGGTGGCATAGTCTTCGATCGCCTTACCGATGTCACATACGCGCCCTCCAGGCTTACACACCTCAATCGCTCGGAGTAAGCACTCTAAAGAGACATCGACCACGCGCCTTTTTTCTTCGGAAGTTTCCCCAATTATGACCATCCGACTGCTATCTCCGAAATACCCATCAACAATAGCCGAGGCATCGATGTTCATAATGTCCCCCTCTTGCAAAGGGCGTTGATTGGGGATTCCGTGGCAGATCACCTCATTGAGAGAGGTGCAAATGGTTTTCGGGTAAGGGGGCGTCCCATATCCGAGTGGAGCGGGAGTGGCTTTCGCTTTCGCGTGCAGTTCTCTTGATAAATCGTCTAATTCCTGGGTGGTAACTCCCGCTTTGGCGGCGCTGCACAATTCGTCTAAAATAGCCGATGTGACCTCACACGCTCGTCGGATCTTTTCGATCTGTTCCAGATTTTTTAATAAAATGCCGTAATGCATCAAATATTTTTTAGCTAGAGCGTCTAGGACGGGAATTTGGGGGTAGTGGCATTTTTTCCATTTCTGGCCGCTTCCACACCAGCAGGGGTCATTGCGAGAGATCATGATAGTTCCTTCGATTGGGGATAAAAAACTTGGTGCAGATGCAATCCGTGAGCGGGCGCCGTGATTCCAGCGGCCGCTCTATCGGGAGTCGTTAATAGCTTAGAGATGTTTTCTAATGTAAGGCGCTCTTTTCCCACATCGACTAAGGTGCCCGCAATTCTTCGGGCCATCTTGTAGAGAAACCGCTCGCCGATTAGGCGGATTTCGAGCCGATTTTCGGGAAGGGGGACTAAAGAGATTTCAAATAAGGTCCTTCGCCCCTCTTCGATGGGCAGGGTAGTGAATGAAGAAAAGTTGTGAGTTCCCACTAATAGCTGCGCCGCTTTCTGCATGGCCGCTTGGTCTAAGCAATGGGGGACATGCCAGGAATAGGCGCGATGGATCGGCTCTTGGACAGTTCCCATACATATTTGATACCGATATTCCTTAGAGGAGGCATCCAAAGTGGGGTGAAAATGGGGAGGCGCTATTTCCATAGAAGAGATGCGGATCTCTTGAGGGAGCACCGAATTTAAACCAAATTGCAATTTGGCAAGATCCCGGGGCTCTTCTAAAACAAAATGGGNNGTGGACGCCTCTGTCGGTTCTAGAAGCCGCCTCTACAGGAACCTTGTCGCGAGAAAGAACACGACAAAGGGCCTCTTCCAGAGCCTCTTGAACAGAGGGGCCTGTGGACGTTTTCTGCCACCCAAAAAAGGGGGAGCCATCATATTTAATAATTATTTTGACATTCATTGACGTTTAATAAAAGCACTCACGCCGTTTAAAAACATCTGTATGGCGATCAGAGTCAAGACCAGTCCCATCAGCCGTTCTAAGGCGAGTATTCCGCGCCATCCTAGGATAGCTTTAAGAAAAGAAGAACTCAAGAGAATGATGAGGGAAGCGGCCCAAGCGATTAAGATTGCGCCAATCATCACCCAGTTGGTCTCTTGGTGGGCGTAGATCATAACGGCCGCTAAAACCGAGGGGCCAGCGACAAGGGGAACAGCTAAAGGGACGATAAAAGGCTCTGTCGCATGGGGAAGCGACTCGTTGGGATCGTGGCCAACGGGAAAAATCATTTTTAAACAGATGAGGAACAGGATGATTCCGCCGCCGATCTGAATGGTGTCTTGGCTCACCTTTAAAAAATCCATCAACCCGTTGCCGATGAAGTTGAACAGGATGATAATCCCTAAGGCGATAAGTAGTTCCCGTACGATCACAACGCGTTGACGCGCCGGGTCGACTCCTTTCAAAAAACTGATATAAAAAGGGATATTCCCGATGGGATCCATTAATAGGAAGAGAGCGAAGGCGACAGATAAAAGGGTCATATTGTCCTAAACTCGACGTTGCAACTTTTTTAGCCC
>PLXF01000096.1 GCA_003151315.1 Parachlamydiales bacterium | reverse complement strand
GGGTAATACGCACCGCAGAATCGGTAACGTTTACGTGCTGTCCGCCAGCGCCTGAGGCTCTATAGGTTTCTATACGGAGATCTTTTTCGTCGATTTCAATCTCGTCTTCTTCGGTCGGTTCGAGTAAAATGGCAATGGTTATCGCAGAGGTGTGGACTCGCCCTTGCGTTTCAGTCGCAGGCACGCGCTGCACGCGGTNNCACATGATATATTCTTTATAGCCACCCACTTCTGAGGGGGACGCAGAGATAACCTCATATTTCCACCCTTTTTTGTCGGCATAGTTGCGATACATCCGAATGCAATCGGAAACGAAAAGGGCAGCTTCATCGCCGCCTGTACCGGCTCGAAGTTCTACGATGATATTGCGGCTGTCGCGGGGGTCTGGGGGAACTAAAAGGATTTCTATCTGTTTTCGAGCGTCTGTTTGCTCGGTCTCTAGATGGGCAATCTCTTCTCGTAAGAGCTGCACCATTTCTGGGTCTTTTTCAGAGCTGAGGAGAATTTGATTCTCCTCAAGCTGCTTTCCGGCAGCCTGTAGCCGATCCCAAATCTCTTTTAACTGAGAGAGTTGGGAGTGCTCTTGCGTAAGCTGCCGATACCGTTTCTGGTCGGAAAAAACGTCGGGCTGGCCCAGCAGGTCTTCGACTTCCTGAAGCCGTTTGAGGAGCTGCTGAACCTTTTCGTCCATTACTTCTTCTTTTTGGCGACTTTCAACGCTTCTTTCTTGAACTCTTCTTGTTTTTCCTGGTCTTTCTTCACTTGCTCAGTTTTACGCTGATATTTCTTCGTAAACTTATCCACTCGACCTTCAGAATCGATAAACTGATTAGCTTTTGTGAAGAAAGGGTGCGATGCTGAAGAAACGGGCACGCGGGACAAAGGGTACTCTTTCCCTTCGAACATCCCCTTCTCTTTCGGTTGCAAAGTAGTACCGATAAGGAATTGGGTATTAGTCGAGGAATCGACGAAAAGAACTTCTTGATATGTAGGGTGTATCTTATCTTTCATGGGAATATTCCTATATTCATAGAACAAATTTGCCATCTAACATATCGGAGCCTTAGCAAAAACACAAGATATTTATCTATTTACCAGATAGAAAATCGTCTAACTCCCCTTTTCCTGCAAATATTAAAATTTATTTTTACAAAAAAGGATGAGACGAAGAATTTTTGAGATTTTTTCTCGCGCCCATAAGATTTTCCCGATAAAGTTAGTCGTAAGATGGCTGAAAAAACCGAAAAGGCAACCCCTAAGAAGCTAAAAGACGCGCGCAAAAAAGGGCAAATCGCCAAGGCGCAAGATTTCCCTGCTGCCTGTACGTTTATCGTCTCGATGGTGGCCACTTTAGCGATGATGTCCTACATGTTCGAAAATCTCGGCAGTTTTATGCTGCTGATGCTTCGGTAATCGGCGGTCAACTCGGCCGAGCTGGAAGTGAAGATCATCAATTATTTTGCTAAAGCCATGGAGATCATTTTATACACAAGCGCCCCCATCATGGTTTTGGTCTGTATCGTGGGTGTTTTGATTAGTTTTCTCGTCAACGGCCCCGTCTTTTCATTCGAACCGATGAAATTCGAGCTAAAAAAATTAAATCCTGTCGAGGGGATTAAACAAAAATTTAAACTCAAAGTATTAGTCGAGCTTCTCAAATCGATCGCGAAAATCTCGGGTGCCGCGATCATTATTTATCTGGTCATTTGGCAGCAGCTTCCCCAAATTATCACCACCGTGACGATGCCCGCAATTGGAAGCGCATTGGTGGTCAACGACTTTTTATATACAGTTACGATTCGCGTGGGGATTTTCTTCCTGCTGATCGCCCTTTTCGATTTGGCGTTTCAAAAGAAAAACTTCGCCAAAGAAATGAAAATGGAAAAATTTGAGATTAAGCAGGAATATAAAGATACGGAAGGGGACCCCCACATTAAGGGCAAGCGGAAAGAGCTATTCCGAGAGATCGCCTATCAAGAAGGGCCGGGGTCCGCTAAGCGTGCACGCGCCATTATTACCAATCCCCAACATATTGCCGTCGCGCTGAAATATGACCCGGCAGAAGAGCCGGCTCCTAAGATTTTGACCATGGGAATCGATGTAATTGCCGACCAGATCATTAAAATAGGTATTCAAAACAATATCCCAATCATGCGAAATGTAGATTTAGCGCGGGATCTATACAGGAAAGGGAAAATTTCCGAATATATACCCGAAGAAACGTATCCGGCAGTGGCCGAAATTTTAAAATGGATCGAATCTTTGGAAAAAAATCCCGACATCAATACGGAGCTCTTTAAATGAAAAAAATCCTGGAGAACCTCACCCGGTTTCTAGGGGGCGACAAGGCGCTAAGCACGATCTCGGGATCGAGCGATCTCGTGCTTGCGGCCCTGATTATTTCCATCATCATGATGTTGATCTTCCCGGTATCGCCCCATGTGATCGACGTACTGATCGCCATTAACCTGGCCGTCTCGGTGTCGATGCTTTTTGTCGCGATCTATATCCAAAAAGCGGTCCACCTTTCGATGTTCCCCTCTCTACTCCTCTTAACTACGCTCTACCGACTTGGGGTAAACATCTCCTCCACCCGTCAGATTTTGCTCAATGCAAACGCCGGACATATCATCTTCGCCTTCGGTAACTTCGTAGTGGGGGGAAACTATGTGGTCGGAGGGGTTATCTTCCTCATTATCACGATCGTCCAGTTCATCGTCGTCACGAAAGGCGCCGAGAGGGTCGCAGAGGTGGCGGCTCGCTTTACTTTGGACGCTATGCCAGGTAAGCAGATGTCGATTGACGCCGACCTGCGCGCAGGAATTATCGATCAACAGCAGGCCCGCGAATTGCGCATGGGGCTGACCAAAGAGAGTCAGCTCTATGGAGCCATGGACGGCGCGATGAAATTCGTTAAGGGGGATGCGATTGCCGGTATTGTGATCGCGGTCATCAACATCATCGGCGGTTTGATCATCGGGGTGACGATGCACGGAATGACCCTGAGTCAATCGGCCAAAATCTATACCCTCCTATCCATTGGTGACGGTCTGGTTTCTCAAATTCCCGCTCTGATGATCGCCATTACAGCTGGTATTGTGACCACGCGCGTTTCAAGCGAACGGAAAGATTCCCACTTAGGTAAAGAGATCTCAGAGCAGATTTTAAGACAACCGAAGGCGCTGATGATCGCCGCGACCGTCTTGATTTTAATGGCTTGGATCCCCGGGTTTCCTGCTTGGCCCTTTTTGGTTTTGGGACCGCTCCTAGGTACTGTCGGCTATGTTTTCTTTTCCAATGCGAAACGGGTCGCTGCAAAAGCGGCGGCCGGCGTTTCTTCTCGCGAAGTGGATGTGGACGGACACACCGTCGCCGGAGGATCTCCCGAAGATTACGCCCTTACACTCCCCGTCGTATTGGAAGTGGGCTCTTCGATCTCACTCCTCATGCGCAAAGACAAACAGGGACTCACCTTTATTGATCAAATGATCCCCAAAATGCGCCACGCCCTCTACCAAGACTTAGGGGTCCGCTTTCCGGGAGTCCACGTCCGAACCGATTCGCCTGTGCTCGAACCCAACGAATATGCAATTCACCTCAATGAAGTGCCTATTGTCCGCGGCAAATTGGTTTTAAAGCACCTTCTCACCAACGAAAATGAAGAGACGCTTCGGCGCTATAATATCCCATTTATTTTATCAAAGGGCTCTTTAGGGATGCCCTCGCTGTGGGTTGATGAGAAGTATCAGGAGATTTTACAAAGAGCCGGCATCCGCTTCTGGACAGGTCCTGAAGTGATGATCCTCCATGTTTCGAAATTCTACCGCCAATATGCGAGTGAATTCATCGGCATCCAGGAGGTCAGAGCGATCCTCGAGTTCATGGAAAAACCGTTCCCTGACCTTATCAAAGAGGTGACGCGCCTGGTACCCTTACAAAAATTGACCGAGATTTTGCGCCGCCTAGTGCAAGAACAGATCTCCATTAAGGATTTGCGCACCGTTTTAGAATCGCTAAGCGAATGGGCGCAGTCGGAAAAAGATACTGTCCTTTTAACCGAGTATATCCGTTCCTCATTGAAGCGCTATATCAGCTACAAATATTCGCTGGGCCAATCGGTCCTTTCGGTCTATTTGCTCGATCCTGAAATCGAAGATATGGTCCGTGGAGCGATTAAACAGACCTCGGCAGGCTCTTATCTCGCGCTAGATCCCGATTCGGTACAGCTCATTTTGCATTCGATGCGCAATACGATTCAGCCTACCCCTCCAGGTGGACAGCAACCTGTGTTGCTAACAGGGATCGACGTGCGCCGCTTCGTCCGAAAACTGATCGAAGGGGAATTCCCCGATCTATCGGTCGTCTCGTACCAGGAAATCGTACCGGAAATCCGCATCCAACCTTTAGGGCGCGTTCAACTTACCTAAAATAGGCTTACATGGCAGACTTTAACCTTCCCCGCATCTCCCCGATCGCTCCCCAAGCGATCAATGCTGCCAAAGAGATCGCTCGGGAAGAATTAGCTGTCCAAATCGAAAGTGAAGCAGACATGCAAAATTGGATGGATAACGCCAATATCATGATCATGCGTAACTTCAAAACGTTAGAAGAGCAAAAAAAGAATGAGCCTCTGAAAAAAAAGGAAGGCCCCTCCGAAGTTCAAGAGACAAAGATCGAGGAGATCGAAGAAATAACCGAAACGGCCGACCGATTTCAAAGACAGAACAACGAACTTCAGGGGAAAACGCTCCTTATTTTGCGCGGCCGCATTTCCCCGCAAGATACCCCAGAAGAGGCTCTTAAAAAAATCCTCGACGTCTACCCCGATCACGCTCTAGCCGACGAAGCTCTCGATTTCCTCATAGAAACAGCCCGTCCCGAGACGAAAGAAATCCTCGGTAAGGCCAAAGAACAGCTCAATCGGGATTTCGAACGGGAGATCAAGGCGGGGCGCAATATCGGCGCTCAAGCCCGGGAATTTTCGGCCGCAGGGCTAGGTTCTCCCACCTCTTTGCGCGACCTCTACCGAGATCTGACAGGACAACCCCGCGAACCCCTTAAATTATTCGAAGAGCTTACGCAGAGATTCTCCTATAACCAGATGAAATCGGCGATCACCTTTCTTCTCCATTCTTTAGGTTCCGATCTAAAGGCAAAGGGCCCCTCCATCCCCCGTGGCGAGCTCAAACTCTTGCTCGATGAAATCCGTTCTCTCCAAGGGATTTTAGGGGTATTCCGCTTTTTCCAATCCCGCATGGCCCTCATCGCCAGACAATTCCTCTCTTATGAGCTCCTTTTGCCGCCCCGATTAAATTTTGAAGCGCTCGCAAAACAGTTCATCCGCCTATTAGCGGAGCGCTACGTCAACCCAGAGAAAATTCTCCAAACGGCTAAAGGGTTGGGCATTGACGAAGAGACAGCGGCTCAAATCATCATTTTCACGCAGATGAGAGACGCTATTAAACAGGTAGCTCCCCGCTATTACCGCACCCCCCAGCATAAAGAGGAATTAACAAAAGCGATGTATGACGCTTTGGAAACCTTAGAAGATCGACTGGATGAAGAACAAGAGGATGGAAAAGGGAAATGACCGATCGATTTGAAGAACTAATCTCAGAATTGGGAAAATACCTCGACCTCGACCTTCATACAGATCACAACCATGCCTGTAGACTTCGCATTCGCGACCGCGTCGATATTCAATTACAAATGGATGCTGCCCAAGAAAACCTCCTCATGGTCTCTTTCGCCACAGAAATACCGCCCGGCAAATTTCGGGAAAATGTCTTATTAGAAGCTTTAAAAGCCAACGGATTGCCTGAACCGAGCCATGCAACCTTAAGTTACCTCTCCCAAAACAACCATCTCGTCCTCCATCGGATTTTCCCCCTTAACCTCCTCAATGCAGAAAGGCTTGCCGGCCTTTTCGGCGAATTTCTTGAGCAGGTGGAGAGTTGGAAACAAGCGATCGAAAGCGGTCAGTCGGCGCCCGTGAGTGTAAGCCGCGATCTCCCTTCTAAACCTTTCGGCCTTAGACCTTAATAATTTACGCAATGGGCGAGTTTCCGAAGCGGAAAATCGCAGTGCGCGTTATACCGTTCGTGATTCAAGAATCGGTTTTTGGGAGCCATCTGCATCCCCTAATTTCCATCCGCAAAAATAGCCTCTATTTCTAATAGAGGGCCATTTTTGCGCCGGCTACGCCTGATGAAAATTCTGGGCGCATATGGCTCCCAAAAACCGATTCTTGAATCACGAGCGGTATAATTTTCAAACGGACAAATGCACTATAAAAAATTTGACTATATTGTAAATTTTATATATACTTATCGCAAATTTTTCAACAACCCTTTGCAAGGAGATCCGTTATGACGGCAAATGTAGGATTAAGTGTAGAAAGAAAAGAGGAAGCGCCCTGGAGCGTCGCCCAGCAATTACAAGCTCGGACGAATTATAGGAATGATTGGGAAACGAATTTTGAAACGAACTATCAAATAGTCGCAGACACCATCTCGCAAGCGATCTCAACGACACTCTTTCAAGAAATCCGCCTCTCTTTATTAGATGTCTACAAACCATTACCCACAACTTCTCATCCTTTAACTTTTAACTATAGCCTATCTCTTCAAAAGGCCACCGCAACGATTAAAGCGTGGAGCAAAGAGTCAGCTGAATTACCCCCTTTCAATGAATGGTTTGCTACCTTTCAAACTAACAACTCTCAACAAAACATGGATGAAGCCTCCTCTTCTTCCCTCAGATTTCACAATAAGGAGCTGGAGATTGGCTATTTTCAAGAACTGATGAGCAAAATTGGACACCTAGTTGAAGCCAACCTCTCTAAAAATCTGCAAACCTTTCGAGACCAGCCCGAAAATCAAAACTTCCGCTACACCGTACAGTGGTATCGAAAGGCAGAGCAGCTGATACCTAATCCCTCCCAGTTCGATGACAACTACGTTTCTGTATCGGGATGGATTGTTGATCCTCAAGGCGATACCCAAACCGCTAGCCAAAAAACGGCACCTCGAGCCTCCCGTTGCATAAAGCGCCTCCCTCAATGCACAATTCTATAGCCTTTTCGTAATTATTCAGAAAAGCCAGAGAGGCCGCGAAACGCGGCAAAAAACGATCAATCCCTTCGTTTTTAGCGCCTTTCAGGCTTCTCTGTGTACTCTACGGTTTAGCAACTTACGTTTAATCGCAGGGGTTATCTAAATAGTTACGTCTTTTCTTAAAATGTGTGCCCGTCCCAAAGGACGGGCTTGCAGCAATTGCAAAAAACGGCTGCCTCTTGTAGTAGAGACTATATGAGGACAGATCGACATTGGCAGAAAATTGGCCTGCGGAGCCACCATGGTATCTCTTTGCCCCTCTCTGCGCTTCGCTCGAAAAAAAGTTGTGGGATTGGAGAGTTTCACGATCTGATCAGTCTTATAGACTGGTGCAGTGCGGTAGGATTTGACTGTATACAGCTCCTTCCTCTCACCGATATGGGCGATGACACAAGCCCCTATAATCCGGTCTCTTCCTGTGCTCTCGATCCTATTTTTTTAAGTTTGGCCGACCTACCTGGAGTCGATCCGACGAGCCTGGAGGTATTCTTTCCTTTCAAAGAGTTGCCTCGGGTAGCGATCCGGGAGGTGAAACACCAAAAAATACAATGGCTCTATCGCTATTTTTTAGAGACATTTGAGCCCCTTTCCCACACGCAAGCCTACCTCGACTTCTTAAAAGAGGAGTCTTGGGTTCTCCCTTACGCTCTATTTAAAGCTTTTAAGGATGAATATGGGGGGAAGTTTTGGAAAGAGTGGCCTCCCGAGGCCCGGCAATTCAATCCCCATATCATCGAATCGAAAAAAAGTTCGATCGATTTTCATTCCTTTATGCAATATCACTGCTACGCTCAACTAAAACATGCCCGCGCTTATGCGGAAGCGGTGGGTATCTTCTTCAAAGGGGACGTTCCGATCTTAATCAGCCCTGATAGCGCCGATGTATGGGCTGAGCCTCATCTATTTAATCTCGAATTAGAGGCAGGAGCTCCGCCAGACTACTACAATAAACTCGGGCAAAAATGGGGGTTTCCTCTTTTCAATTGGGAAATGATGAAAGGAACTAAATTTACCTGGTGGAAAAGGAGGCTAAAAGCCGCCTCCCACCTCTATCCCATCTACCGAATCGACCATGTTGTCGGATTTTTTCGGATTTGGGCCATCCCTAAAGAAAAAAGCGCTAAAGAGGGGCATTTTGTCCCTGCAGATCATCACAAATGGGCGCAACATGGCCAAGAGATCTTAGAGATGATGATCGATTCTTCTCCCGCTCTCCCCATGGCCGAAGATTTAGGAGTCATCCCCGACGAGGTCTATCCGATTTTAAAAGAGCTCGGCATCTGTGGAACCAAAGTGCTCCGTTGGCAAAAACAAAACGATGTATACATCCCCTACTGTGAATATGAACCGTTCAGCCTCACTACAGTTTCTACCCACGATATGGACACTGTATCGGGCTGGTGGAAAAAGTTCCCCGATGAAGCGATCGCCTTTGCCAAATTTAAAGGGTGGTCTTACCATCCCCGCCTCTCGTCCGAACAACTCTTGGAAATTTTAAAAGATGCGCACCACACCGCCTCTTACTTCCACATCAACTTGCTCCAGGAATACTTAGCCCTTTTCCCCGAACTTGTCAGTACAAATGTCGAAGAGGAACGGATCAATATTCCGGGGCAGATTTTACCCAATAATTGGACCTACCGATTTAAGCCCAGCCTTGAGGAGCTATTAGGACATGAGGGACTCACTCAAGCGATAGGCAATATCCTTCGTTGACGACCCGTACATGGGTGTTTATGATAACAAAAAATAGGCTAAATTTTATGAGACTGCCCCTAACCCTTTTCACTCTACTCTGTAGCACTTCCCTATTCGCCTCTTCCCCCGCATCGATTTACTCCACGCTAGATCCCACTTCGATCACCCAACACTTCGCCTTTTATGAACTCTATCCCCATCTGCCTGAAGGGCGTAAAGCGCTGAAAGTCGCCTGGGAGCTATTGAGCGGAGGAAAAACGGAGGCCGATCCTGAGCTTATCCTCCCTTCTATCGACTTGCAGCCGATCATCGCTTTTGTCAACCGCTCTTCAGAGGGCGTCCATATTTTAGATGACGAACAGCTCAGCGTGATCGAAAAACTGGGCAAACACTTAGGCAATCGGAGACTTCAAGGGCATGGAACTTGGGATGTCGAATATGTGTTGTCGCTTCCCTCCGATGAAATCGATCTCGCCAGAGCCCTTTTTCTAGCGGAAAATGATGGTTCTTCCAAACAAAAGATCCGCAGTTATGAAGCCAATATCGACCTGATGGCGCTCCAAATTCTCGCTCGTCTCTCCCCCAACTCCACACCTCTTGAAAAAGTGAGGGCGATTAACGACTATATTTTTAACGAGATGCGCTTTCGCTTCCCCCCTCACTCTCTGCATGCAAAAGATATCGATATGTACACCCTCCTCCCCTCTGTGCTCGACAGTAGACGGGGCGTCTGCTTGGGCGTATCGATCCTGTATCTCTGTTTAGCGCAAAGGCTCGAACTTTCGCTAGAGGCGATCACCCCTCCGGGTCACATCTATGTCCGCTACAACGACGCAGACGGAGAGATCACCAATATCGAAACAACGGCTCGGGGGATCGACGTCCCATCGGAACACTACCTAGGCCTCGAAACGCGCAAATTGCAATTACGAACGATCCGAGAAGTGATCGGACTTGCCTTTATGAACCAAGCGGCCGTCTGCTGGCACCGAGACGACCCAAAAACGGCTGTCCATCTTTATGAGCAGGCGCAACGCTTTCTCGACGATGACTATCTGCTCAATATGTTCTTAGGTTTCAATTACCTCTTCAACGGCCAGGAAGAAAAAGGGCGTCCTCTCCTCGAAAAAGTGCGTGGGTTTACCCCCGACCACATGATTGGACAAGACACGGTCGCCGAAGACTATCTCAATGGAAAAGTGGACATCGAGGGGATCCAAGCGATCTATTCCGAGGTGAATGAATCGAGAAAATCGATCCTAGAAAAGCAAAAACGGATCCTAGAAAACTTAGCTAAATATCCCGCCTTTCGACAAGGGCGCCTCCATTTAGCCATCACCTGGCTGCAACTCGGACGCTATAAAGAGGCTCTCCCGATTCTGGAGCAATACGTGCAAGCCTGTCCAGAAGATCCATCGGCTAACTACTACCTCTCTGCTATTTATACCGAAAGGCTCAACTACAACCAAGCTTGGCATTACCTTTCAGAAGCAGAAAAAATCGTCCAAGCCAAAAACCACCGCCCCCGAGCCCTCAAAGAACTGAGGCAAGGTCTAGCGCGGATTTGTCCCGAACCTTAGCTCGACTTTGCAACTTTTTTAGCCCGATTGCCTTGGCCTTATGCCCTCGGACGTTTGGCCNNAAAAAGTTGCAAAGTCGAGCTTAGAAAGTGTTTGGCGGGCAGTCAACGATTAGCGAGACTGGCTTACAACAGCTATAACAAAAGGAGCCACCGCCACAATCAGAACTCCAACCACAATCCCAACCACAATCACTGCTACGCAACACATTCTTCTTCGAGAAGATTGTTGAGCTATCGTCCTAGCTTCTTCAGAGGAAAGATCGAATTGATTGTTTAACCTGGCTTCTGCAGGGGAAAGATCGAATTGATTGTTTAAGTTGATCAGTTCCTCAGTTATTGCTTCATAGCGATTTGTTATATTAGCAATCAGTAACGTCTCAGAATCCCGCTCGTAAGGAGAAATACTATTTACAAATGCAGCGAATGTTTGCTGACATTTCTCGATTTGCTGTACCAGGCTTTCTCTTGTCTCTACTAAACCCTCGCCAAAAAGTCCGGTCCTGAAGTCGCGCACCGCTTCATGTATTTCAAAACGTCTGTTTTCCAATACGCTTACGTCAGCATTAAGCTGATTATAGTAGTCCCGATAGGTTAGCTCTATCGATAAGGTTTCCCCTGTTGTCATTGCATTCATAGTCTTTTCCTTTGGTTGGAGTCGTTTTTCCGAAGAGGGAGCACTCTACTACATTTTTCTAAAAAAATCAAAAAAATATGTAATTATTCAGATACCCTAGGTTAAACGGAAGTTCTTGAACCACAG
>PLXF01000005.1 GCA_003151315.1 Parachlamydiales bacterium | reverse complement strand
GGCTGCATTGAAATAGCGGAGACAAAAGGAGCGGATAGAGTGGGCTCCTTCAAAATCTTTTAAGATCTGCTCAACCATTAATTTCGATCTGCCGTACGGATTAATGGGGAGCTGAGGATGCTCTTCCGTTAAGGGGACTGACTGGGGAGAGCCGTAGGTAGCGCAAGTACTGGAAAAGATCAGTCGCTGCACCTGGAGATCTCTCATCGTTTCCAGAAGATTCAGAGTGCACCCGATATTATTTTGGTAATATTTACCCGGATTTTGCATCGATTCCACTACATACGCTGAAGCGGCGAAATGCAGGACCGCTTCGGGTCGATAGAGCTCAAAGGTTTGGCGCAGAAGGGATTTATCAGAGAGGCCCCCTTCGACAAACGGGCCCCATTTTACTGCATAGGCATGCCCTGTAGAGAGGTTGTCGTAGACGACCGGGACAAATCCCGCCTGCGCGAGCGCTTTGCATACATGGGCTCCGATATAGCCGGCTCCGCCCGTTACTAATACTGTGCGCATTAATAGGCTCCTTTAGAAAAGAGGACTGCAGGAACTGTTTTGGCGATGACGACAAGATCTTTCCAAAACGTCCTACTTTCTGCATAGGCGGCCTCTATTTTTTTTCTCTCTTCAAAGGTGAGAGAGCTTCTTCCAGACACTTGCCAAACGCCCGTAATGCCAGGTCTTACGGACAGTATTTTCGGTGTCATTTCGCCATAGAGGAGACGGATCTCTTGGAGATATTCTTCAGGAGGTCCCATTAGAGTGGGAGGACGGGGACCCACGACGCTTAGGTCTCCTTTAAGCACATTGATAAATTGGGGAAGTTCATCGAGAGATGTTTTCCTCATCAAGCGACCTAAAGGGGTAATGCGAGGATCGTTTTGCAGTTTTTGAAATTGTTTCCATTCATTGGCTAAGGAGGGGGAGGAGGCGAGAAGATCGGCCAATCTCTCATCGGCATCGGCGTACATAGTTCGGAATTTGAGACAATCGATCGTTTTCCCTCCCCTTCCCAGCCGTCGGCTCTTATAAAAGACGGGTCCTTTTGAGGAGACTTTCACTAGAAGAGCCATTAGGAGGTAGAGAGGGGCAAAAAAGAGGAGAAAAGAGAGGCTAAAACAGAAGTCGAAAGTTCGCTTTACCGGATCGTGACGAACCTGCGCTTGCAACATCTCATACCCCGAAGAGGGGACATTTATCTGAGGTTTTAAGGGAGTGTGAAACATCTACTATAACCTTTAAAAAATAGTATAAAGGAGAGAGCAGGCTTATCAAAGAGAAAATTTTAGGATTCTGCTGTTGTGGGGCGGGACAAAAGAGTTTTTAGATTCTCTTGTAAGGAAGTAGGGAGAGGAATCATTTTTTTCGCGAGGGATTCTTTCCAATGGCTTAGTTTTTGTTTGGCTCCGCTCAAACCGTAGAGAGAAACGGCATTTGGTTTTCCTCTGCTTAGATCCCCTTTCCCTTTTTTTCCCAACTGGGCAACGGTTCCCGTTTCATCGAGGATATCATCCTGAATCTGGTAGATAAGACCCGCCTCATAACCTATCTGACGCAAAAGCTCTCGCTTGTCGTGGGCATTTGCAATGATCGCTCCAAATTCTAAGCAGGCAATTAAGAGAGCTGAGGTTTTTCCGGTATGCATCTGCTCTAACGTCGACTCATCAATTTCTTTCCCTAATGCACCCATGTCGATTACTTGACCGCCGATCATCCCCTTTGCTCCTGCACATCGGGCCAATGTTTGCACTAGATCGAGCCTTTGTTCGGCAGTTAACCCTTTTGCCTCGGAGAGGAGCTCAAAAGCAAAGGTGAGGAGGAAATCGCCGGCTAATATAGCAATCCCTTCTGGATAGACCTTATGCAAAGTGGGCTTACCTCTTCTTAGATCGTCATTGTCCATAGAGGGGAGATCGTCGTGAATGAGGGAATAGGTGTGGATCATCTCGATCGCACAGGCCGGGTCTAGCGCATTTTTTGCATGAGCACCAAAGGCTGTGGCTGTCGTTAAAACCAGAAGGGGGCGGATCCTTTTTCCTGAAGAGAGGAGAGAGTAGCGAGCCGCCTCATGAAGAGGTTCCCCCGTAGAGGGAACCAATTCGTTTAACCGATCTTCAATAAAATTTTTTTCTATCATGCCGTTGATGCTATTTGATCGGGGACGCCAATACTTATGTAGTCGAACCCCTTAATTTTCATATCGTGGGGTCTATATTGATTGCGTCCGTCAAAAAAAGCAAACCCTTTCATCTGGGTGCGAATCGGTTTGAAATCGACTAGTCGGAATTGCTTCCACTCGGTGAGAAGCGCGATGGCATCGGCGCCGCTTGCCGCATCGAATTCATCCTGGCACCAGGTGATTTGGGGGCTATTGGGCAATATTTTTTTTGCATTCGGCATCGAGACGGGGTCGAAAAGGCGCAAACGGGCCCCTTGACGCAAGAGATCTTCGACGAAAGTGAGCGAGGGGGCCTCTCTCATGTCGTCGGTATCGGGTTTAAAGGAGAGTCCCCAAACGGCGATTGTCCGGCCATTAACACCGCCCCGCTCATCAAAATAGCGGGAAATCGTTTGGCTGAGGAGTTTTTTTTGCCGATTATTGACATCGTCGATGGCTTGGAGCATCAAAGGTTGAAGCCCCGTTTGCTGCGCGGTTGAAATCAAAGCGCGGATATCTTTGGGAAAGCATGACCCTCCATATCCGACGCCGGGATAGAAGAAGCTATACCCAATTCGAGTATCTGAGCCGATCCCTTTGCGCACCTCGTTCACATTTGCGCCCACTTGCTTACAGATTTCGGCGATCTCATTCATAAAGGAGATCCGTGCAGCTAGCATCGCGTTCGCTGCATATTTGGTCATCTCAGCGGACAGGGTGTCCATGAGGATGATTTTATCGTGATTGATAATGTAGGCCGAATAGATCTCCCGTAGCACCTCTGCCGCGGCCCGATTGTCGGCGCCAATGATGATCCGATCTGGTTTTAAGCAGTCTTGAACGGCGGCGCCCTCTTTGAGAAATTCGGGATTGGAAACCACATCAAAAGGGATCTCCTCTTCCCGTTTTTTAAGCTCCTCGCGCACACATTGGGCAACGCGCGCCGCAGTTCCCACAGGAACGGTCGATTTATTCACGATGATTTTATAACCGGTCATGTGCTTGGCGATTTGTCTCGCGGCCGTTTCGATATATTCGATATTGCAAGAGCCGTCATCTCTCGATGGGGTGGGAAGAGCTAAAAAGCAGACATCAGCAGAAGAGACTCCTAGATTGTAATCGGTGGTGAAACGGAGCCGTTTTTGGCTTATATTTCGTTTCACGATCTCTTCAAGTCCCGGCTCATAAATAGGGATCACCCCATTGAGCAGTTTGCTAATTTTCTCTTCGTCGATATCGAGGCAAGTTACTGTATGGCCCATTTCAGCAAAACAGGCGCCTGTAACTAAACCCACGTATCCAGTTCCTACAATCAAAATCCGCATTGTACACTCCGATAAATGAAGAATATGGGTAGCATAAAATCGAATTTCTAACCAGAGAAGTTATTGAGTCACGAGAGGTATATACCTCTCGCGCCTCAAAAACCAATTCTTGAATCACGAGAGGTATATAGTATTAGAAATTTTTAATAGATTTTTTTCAGAACGCCTTGGCTCAGCTCATAGCGGCTTTGGCATAAAGAGGCCAGTTCCTGGTCGTGGGTCGCAATAATTACGCTTTTCCCCCGTTTCTGGACGCAATCGAGGAGGATTTTGCCCACTAGGGCCGCATTCACTCGATCCAAGTTTCCGGTTGGCTCATCGGCTAAGATCAGGTCGGGGTCATTGAAAAGAGAGCGGGCAATCGCTAACCTCTGTTTTTCTCCGCCAGAGAGGAGTTTAGCAGGGAAGTGGATCCGTTCAGCCAGTCCCACCTCTTCTAAAAGGGCAAGGCCCCGCTTGGGGTCTGCGTGGCGTCTAGCAATCCAGGCGGGCATCAAGAGATTGTCGAGTACTGTAAAATCTTCCAAGAGATTGTAGGATTGAAAAACAAACCCGATCTGATCGCGCCGCAGTTTTGTGCTGTTTTCTATGGGTTTTCCCTTAAAGAGAAGCTCTCCATTATCGGGCTTTTCTAAGGTTCCTAGTAAGTGCAGCAATGTAGTTTTTCCCTCTCCCGAACGGCCGCAAATCGCGATCGATTGCCCTGGCAGGACCTCAAGGCAGATATCGGACAGCACAGAAACGGGGGAAGGGGATGAGAACGACTTGGATAGGTGCAGAGCTGTTAGGATCATTCGCCCCTCAATGTGACAGATGGCGCTATGCGACATGCTTTAAGTGCGGGAATTAACCCAGCTACTAAGGATAAGAGAGGCGTTGCGATCAACACAAAATAGAGAGCGTCAAAGCTCAATTGATTAGGCAATGCAGCGCCAAAAAAAGCGGGATGAAAAGCGGCGTGTCCTTGAAGAGCGCTTAAGAAGGAAACTAAGACGTCGAGGTGGCGCAAAGTAAACACAGCGGCGAGGGATCCGATAAAGCAGGCAATGCCTCCCGTCAAAATCCCGCACAAGCCAAAAATAGCTGCAATGCTTGTGGAAGAGGCTCCCATCGATTGTAAAATGGCGATCTCTTTTTTCTTGTCGTTGACGAGGAGTACCAATAAAGAGAGGATGTTGCAGCAGGCGACAATCAGGATGATCGCTGCGATTAATAAAAATAGAGTCCGATCGCTTTGGAACTGCTGTAAAATGTCTTGAGAAAACTCATATTCGTTGTAGGTGGAAACCTTCCAATAAGGGGTGAGTCCAGAAGAGGCAAACCGCTCTTCAATCGCCAATTTTGCCTCTTGGGGGGTATCGGTCCAAATAAAAATGCCGTTGGTCGGGGTGCCATCGGGAGAGAAAGTTTGGCTTGCGCCATGAATTTGTCGAGTCACCTCTTTAGGTACAATTAGACAACGGCTGCCGATCGGCAAAATTCCTGGATCGTAAAAACCGACAACTCGAATGCCTATTCTTTGCTCTTGAGCTGAGGAGGCGGTAGGAGCTGAATAGCCCAAAGTTCCTCGATCCCCTATTTTCGCGCCGCTTGTTTGGTAGAATTTCGGCAGAAGAATCCCCACCTCATCTTCCCAACTCGGAAGGTGGCAACTCCCTTTAACAAAATAGGCCCACGGGGGAGCTTTTACAGGAGTCGTCTCAAAATCGGTTACGGCTTTGCCCCCTTTCATATGTTCTTGCACCGAGGGATCGA
>PLXF01000109.1 GCA_003151315.1 Parachlamydiales bacterium | reverse complement strand
AAGCGGGCGATGTGATGAAAGAATCGGCGCAAATTGCTTGGACCTATGTCCAGAGCTCATGCCAGCGTTTTGCTCCCGGTATCCCCTTTTTCGAAAAGTCGCAGATCCACATCCACATTCCTGAAGGGGCGACACCGAAAGATGGTCCATCCGCGGGGATTACGATGACAACAGCCCTCTATTCGCTTCTTCTTAATACCCCCATTCGAGAAAATCTCGGGATGACGGGAGAGCTGACACTGACGGGGCGGGTTTTGCCGATCGGCGGATTAAAAGAGAAGCTCATTGCCGCGCGTCGATCGAAACTCAACGTACTGATTTTCCCCAAAGAAAATTTGCGGGATTATGACGAACTACCCGAATATTTGAAAAAAGGGTTGGAAGTCCACTTTGTCGAATATTTCGACGAAGTTTTTGCCATTGCATTTCCACACAAGAAGCTTCATGCAGACACAAGCGCCCGCGTGGCTCGAAAAAAAACTCGTCGAGCCGCAAAATCTTGAGATGGCGGTCTTAGCAATAAAACAAAAAGGGCGATCCATTGCTACACTCAATGGATCGTTTGATCTGCTCCATGCGGGCCATTTGTATATTATTCATCAAGCCTCTTTGCAAGCCGACTGCCTCATTGTCGCTCTCAATTCAGATAGTTCGATTCAGCGCTATAAAAGCACTAAACGCCCCTTTGTCCCTCTTAAATATCGGCTCGAAATGGTCGGTGCGCTGGAATTTGTCGACTACGTTACCTGGTTTGATGAGACAGACCCTTGCGAGCTATTGTTAAAAATTAGACCCGACGTTCATGTCAATGGAGCCGAATATGGCGCCGATTGCATAGAGGCGGCTGCCGTTAAGAAAGGGGGGACTCGCCTCCACTTGGTGGACCGAATTCCCTCCCTTTCCACAACCGAACTGATAGAGAAGATCCGGCAATGCGCACTATAGGAATGTTCATTTACCAAAACGAGGCGCTCCGTTTCGCCGCTTATCTCAAGCGCCAGGGGATTTTAAACACCTGCGATGGCACTCTCGACGTTAAAACGGGACTTACCTCGTATCAAATTTGGGTGCACGATGAGGATCGACTCAAAGAGGCTCGCAATCTATTCGAAAAATTCCAAAAAAATCCTACCGATCCTGAGTTTGACAGCCCCCTTATTGAAGAGCCCTCCGTTGAAGAAGAGGAAAAACTAGAAGAAGAGCCGCCTCCTCCTGTGCGCAAATTTGTTGCCCATTTCACCAATCTGATGTTGGTTCTCTGCACCTTTGTCTTTTTTTTGCAGATGAAGCAAGAGCTCCCCATGCTCGAAGAGGGGATTCCCCAGGCGGTTTTCTCTGTTACGCCGATTCAAGCGAAATTCCTCTACGATTTGCCCCCCTTTTTTGAGCAGCTCGTTGAGGTGATCCAAAAACACAAGATCGCCCCCAATCAAAAAGTGGAGCAACTGCCCCCTGAAATCCAAGCCGATTTAGCACAAATTCCTCAAGTCCCTTTCTGGAGAGGGCTGTACGATTGGGTTTTATTAAAACTCAAAACCGGAGACACGTCCGAGGCGGAAGGGCCCCTTTTTATCAAGCTACGAGAAGGGGAAGGGTGGCGCCTATTCACTCCTTGTATTCTGCATGGAGGGTTGCTTCACATCTTGTTCAATATGTTGTGGCTTTGGTTTTTGGGCCGCCCGATTGAGCAACGGCTCGGATTTTTCCGCACCCTCCTTTTAACGGTCGTCGTCGCGATTGGCTCCAATACGGCTCAGTATTTTATGGGAGGCCCTTTTTTCATCGGCTATTCGGGGGTTGTGATGGGTCTCGCGGGCTTTAGTTGGTCGCGAGAGAAAATCGCCCCTTGGGAAGGGTACCCCCTTTCTAGTTCGACCCTTCTATTCCTCGTCCTTTTTGTCGCCGCGATGTTTGCGCTCCAAGCGATCTCCTTTTTCGTGCAATTGCTAGGGTTAGCCAATTTTGAACCGAATATCGCCAATACCGCTCACATTTCGGGCGCGGTTTTTGGTGTGATTTTGGGGCGCGCCTCCTTTTTTGCCCAGCGAGCGAAAAGATGAGCGTACGAGATCTCACTATTCTCGGTTGTTCAAGTCAGCAGCCCACTCGCCATCGTAATCACGGCGCTTATCTCTTGCGCTGGAACGATGAAGGGTTGCTGTTCGATCCCGGAGAGGGGACGCAAAGGCAGTTCATCTTTGCGGAAATCGCCCCTCCCGTGGTTACCCGTATATTTATTAGCCATTTCCATGGCGATCACTGCCTGGGGTTCGGCTCCATGCTCATGCGGTTAAATCTGGACAAGGTAACCCACGAGATCCATTGCTACTATCCTGCATCAGGGAAAAAGTACTTCGATCGGCTCCGCTATTGCTGCATTTACAAAGAAAATATCACCGTTGTAGAGCATCCCGTTAAAGAAGCGGGCCTTGTAGAAGATGATGGGAAATTCCGGATTGAAGCGGCTTTTTTAGATCATGGCGTAGAAAACGTGGGTTGGCGAATCACCGAGCCCGACACGATCAAATTCAACAAAGAAGCGCTCAAAAAATGGGGCATTCAAGGTCCTGCTGTCAGAACTCTAGAGAAAGAAGGTTCGATTCAGATCGAGGGCCGAACGGTCGCGCTTGAAGAGGTGAGCCATATCCGCTCTGGCGATGCGTTTGTTTACATTATCGATACTCGACCTTGCGCCGCCGCTCTGGAGCTCGCGAAGGGGGCAAAACTCCTTGTTTGCGAAAGCACCTATACAGATGCCCAAAAAGATTTAGCTCGCGAATACATGCACATGACGGCAAAACAAGCGGCCGAGATGGCGCGCGACGCGGGCGTCGACACTCTAATTCTTACCCATTTCTCGGCCCGTTATAGGGAGCCAGAGGAATTTGCGCGCGAGGCCCGAGAGATTTTTCCCAACTCGTTTGCCGCCGAAGATCTCAAGCGTTTTGCCTTCCCCAAGCATAGTTAGCAGTTATAATCCAAATAGCAACGACAGCACAGACGGCGGCCAACCACTCGAGGCGGTGGGATTGGGTTGTCTGAACGGGGGGCAGCTGAGGAGCTAAACGGGGATTCCTGGGGCGGAAGAATGCTTCATAGATATTCAACATCAGTTGATGTTCGCTGACGGTTTGGTCATTAATATGGGTGATTTGAGAATTGCAGCAACAGGTAATCTGTCTAGACTCGGCAAGCCCGAGTTGAAGATGCGATCGAAAGCATTTTTCATGAAAAACATGGGTAATCTGATTAACCTTATGGGCCAATCCCTCGGAGATCCGTTTCCCGCAGAAGCTGCAAGGCATCGATTCGCCATTATTTAATGTACAATTTGAAATCATTATAATTTTCCTTATATCGAATAGATCGTTGGTTTATACCTCTCGTGACTCAAGAATTGGTTTTTGAGGGCGCCAAAACGGTCATAAATCTTTCGATCATAAGATTTCTGGCCATTTTCGCGCGCCTCAAAAGCCAATTCTTGAGTCACGAGAGGTATATAGTGATTTAAAATTCTATTG
>PLXF01000006.1 GCA_003151315.1 Parachlamydiales bacterium | reverse complement strand
GCACCTGCCTCAATGTGGGCTGCATCCCTTCAAAAGCGCTTCTCCACTCCTCCGAATTGTTCTGGAAAGTGAAGCACGAGGGGAAGGCTAATGGCCTGCAGGTTTCTAATCTGTCTTATGATTGGCAGGCGATGCAGGAGCGAAAAGGGAAAATTGTGAACGGTTTTACCAAAGGGATCGATGGACTCTTTGGCAAAAATAAGATCACCCGCATTGTGGGGCATGCAACGCTTAAAGGCCCTCACCAAATAGCGGTAGGATCGGACACAGTTGAGGCGAAATCGATCATCCTCGCCACAGGGTCGGAGCCGATTTCGTTACCNNAAAAAAAATCCTCTCTTCGACGGGCGCATTAGCCCTTACAGAGGTGCCCAAAAAACTTCTGGTTGTCGGCGCCGGAATTATTGGCGTAGAGCTCGGTTCTGTCTATAATCGACTCGGCGCGCAAGTGGAATTTATCGAATTTCTCGATCGGATTTGCCCCGGATTTGATCTAGAAGTTTCCAAATTTCTCTTAAAAACCTTTACAGCGCAGGGGATGAAATTCAATCTCTCCCATAAAGTCACCGCCGCGAAAGGAACGACCATCACCGCGATGGGACCAGAAGGGGAAAAACATTTTTCGGCCGATGCGGTTTTAGTCGCCGTAGGCAGACGCCCTTACTCGGATAAATTGGGATTAGACACTGTGGGGATCCAAAAAGATGCCAAAGGATTTATCCCCATCGACGCTTCCTTTCGTACGTCCCAACCCCATATCTTTGCGATTGGCGATCTCGTTGAAGGGCCTATGCTTGCCCACAAAGCCTCTGAAGAGGGAGTTGCTGTAGCCGAGCTGATTGCGGGCCATCATCCCACCCTTGATTATTTAGCCATCCCCAATGTGGCCTACACCAATCCGGAATGTGCCTCTGTGGGATTGACCGAAGAGGAGGCTAAAGGGCGTAATATCGGATATAAAGTGGGAAAATTTCCCTTTAAAGCGAATTCTCGCGCCCGCTGCACAGGGGAAGATGAGGGATTTGTGAAGATCGTTGCTGACGCTACTTCGAAGCGGATTTTAGGGATCCATATCGTTGGTCCCCATGCGTCGGAGCTAATTGCAGAAGGGGTTTTAGCGATTCGGATGAAGGCGACAGTCGCTGAGCTAGCCGATACATGCCATGCTCACCCCACTTTATCAGAGACCATTAAAGAGGCGGCCTTGAGTGTTTTCAAGGCGCCCATTCATATATAGTGGTTCCACTTGAAAGGNNAGTTAAAAATCTGAACTGTTAAAACAAAAATCTTGGGTACCTTTCAAATGGAACCACTATATAATGGCTCGTAATTCAAGGATTTACGAGCCTTATTTGATCAATAGCCGTGTGAAGTGCCGCAGCCGCAAGCTGACTTGACGTTCGGATTTGAAATTTTGAATCCGGCACCTTGTAGGCCATCAACGTAGTCGATTACAGAGCCCATGAGGCGGTCTGCCAATTTGGCGTTGATGTGGATAGGGATGTCTTGGGAAACGAGAGTTTGATCGTCGCTTTTCGCCTTTTCGGAAAAATCGAGGAAGTACTCAAAGCCGCTGCAGCCTGCAGCTCTCTCGCCGTAGCGAAGGCCCCAGCCTGTTTTCCCTTCGTCTTCGAGGATTTCTAGTAACTTTTTAGAAGCCCGTGGAGTGATTGTGATTGTCGTTAAGTCCACTTTTTCGGAGAGGATCGCGTTGAGGCGGCCAAGGAGTCCGTCGATCATCTCATCGGTCATGCCGTGGCTATACATGCCCGCTTCGACCGTTTCCCAAGTTGAAGCTGAGCAGCCGACGCAATGAAGACCCGCATTGGTCATTTCTTGGGCTAGTTTTTGGCTTTTTTGAGGAAAGCGGGTAAAGATCTCTTCGATTGTCATATTGCGATGAATCATTTGTTCCATGGATAATCCTTTAAAATTTAATCTTTACGCAGCCGCTTTTAATTTTACACTGGCAAGCGAGACGCTCGCAGTCTAGTTCGCCCAGAAAGTCCGCTTCGGCCTGGTTGAATTCAGAGAGGTTATCCATCCCTTCGCTCACTTCGATTACGCAAGTGCCGCAAACGCCCTCTGTACAGGCGAAAGGGACCCCGGCTTGTTCGCAAGCCTCTGCGATATCGGAACCGTCTGGGAGGTCGATCTCTTCGTTGTTGTCTTCAAATATAAGTTTGGCCATAGGGCTGCAAGGGTTAGTTAACTGGGCACAGTATAAATTAGGAGTTATAAATTGACAAGATTAATTGGCCAATAGCGAGGAGAGTCCGACAAGTACATCCCGAAGCACTTCCAACGGCCTTTGGATGGCATTAAAGCGGGAGATAATCCGTTCTGGGTAGTGCTTTAAAACCTTAGAGGTGTCCCGTTCATAGACCTCCATTCGGGTCCTCAGGACCTGGGGGTCCATATCGTCGGTCCTTTTTTCGATCAAAGCTCGCCGTTGGATCCTCTTGATAAGCACCCCTATATCCGCCGCCTCAAGGACAATGATCCTTTCCACCTCAATATGGTTAAATAAGAGATCGGCCTGCCGGATTGTCCGGGGAACCCCATCTAACAGAAGGAGCTGAGAATGGGGGAAATAACGGTTGGTGGCGATTAGCCCATGGACGTAGTTGCGCCAGATCTCAATCGTCACCTCATCGGGCAAAAGAAGCCCTTTCCCCGCGTAATTATGGTACATGACCCCGGCAGGGGACTCGGGAGAAAGGCCCCGGAATATATCCCCAGAAGAGAGGTGGAAATGGTTGCCGGCTGAGCTGAGAAACTTCCCTAAGGTCCCTTTTCCCGATCCGGGGGGCNNAATTAAGACGGAGCGAAAAAGGGGCATTTTCTCAGGGGGGGTTGACGAGTCTGCCATAGAGGCCTAAAGGTTGATTAGTTTGGGACTATAAACAAAAAGGTTTAATTCAGCAAGGGCTGTTTTTGTAAGTTACTTATAATTAAGATGTTGTTTTATTTTAAAAGTTTTGTTAATAGATTGTTAATAAATTAAATTAATGTTATAATAAATATATATTAAAAACTAAAGGTGAATATGGCTGCAGTTTCAGGAAATGCTCCTACCCAATCCGATATGCTCAAAATACCCTTTATCCATGAGGGGAAAAACTGGGCGTTATGCCTAGTTATTCGTGATAAAAAGACGAACAAGATCGTTTCCCAGTCACGGAGTGAGCTCGTTCTGGCAGATGTAGATAAATTGGCTTCTAAGATCTTTGCTCAGATGGTGGTAAAAAATTCGGCCCAAATTAACTCAAATAAAATATATATTAAGAGTGAGTTTCTTCCTGATAAGAGCTTTAAAAATTCGATTATTGAACTTAAAGCTAATGAGATTCCCTTAAAGCAAAATATTGTTTTAGTAGACAAGAGCAGGATGGCTACTGAAAGTATAGATATTCCAATTCCGAATGGCGAATACACTCTTTTAGATGAGCTCATGAGGAAACTAATGAACGAGCACATTTTCGCACAAATAGCACTTGAGACTCTATAATTATATTTTCAGTCAAATTATATACTTTTTAATTTAGTATATAATTAATTCGTTTTTTAATTACAATAATACCGTTTAGATAATTAACTCACTCGGTATTGTTGTATTTATGAAAATAATTTTTTTTAAAGAACCAATTGATTTAAGTAGTCTTTCGGGGGATTCCCTTGTTGAGCCCCCTTCGAGCTTGGTTTTGCGATTAAAAAAAATTGTTTGCAAATATTTGCCCGTTACTTCTGAGCAATTTTCAGATAAGACCCTTACAATCGACGAAAACGCCCTCCTATTAGATGGTACAGTTGTTCCCATTTCTGAAAAAAATAGAAAGAAACTCGTTCGAGAAGTGATCCGGTTATACGACTACCACGATCAATTGCCAACCGAAAAGCCGCTAGATCCGGTTGCCCTACCGGATGCACTTATGAGCTCCGGGAGCTTTTCGGGGCGAGTAGCGGGATTCGCGGGAACCAGCTCCGATAGCCTTACTGTAGTAAGGCATGCCTTCAATTCCCTTTTTCCGAGCGGCGCTGTGTATCAAATCATCAATCAGATTGGCGTTATTAGCGGTACGTTTTGGACCTCCCTTTCCGCTTACGAAATCTGGAGCGGGTATTGCGATAGAGAAAAAGTGAAAAAAATTCAAGATACCGAAGGAATGAGTCGAGCAACGGCGAAAATCGGAGCGGGAACTCTCGGCGTTTTAGGCGCACTGTTCTATTTGGCAGGAAAAGGGGTCGAAATCGGGGCTGATCCCCTTTCGATAACGGCATTGGGATTGAATTTCGCGTCGATAGGTTTACTTGGCGCCACCTCGGTTTTAGCGCTCGCAGTGGCTAGTGCGGGGATCTACAGATGCTCTTCTTTTGAAGGAAAGTTAGACGAGTTTTTAGAGAATGCACAATTGGATGAGACGCAAAAATTGAGGGGCGCCGTTAAGTTTTTGTCTAGCTCGATCAGGGTTACAGCAAGGGAAGAAAAAGAGCTTAGAGCGACGATTGCAAGGAACAATTCAGGCCTGGATCAAGGTCAGATTGACACCCTTTTATTAGAAGAAATGGAGAAGAAAAAAGAGGCTAAAATCAACTACCTGAAACGAAGATCTAGCGCTAAAACTGTGCGGCTTTTGAATACATACTCGAGTCAAATTTTAGAAGAAATTGACTCAGGGAATCTCAAGAATGCGCAAACGTTGATTCAAGTCGTTAAAGGAGAGGTTTTTCGAAAAAAAGCCCTCTATTGCCTCACCCTTTTGGCCACCATTATCGGTCTTTTAGCCTATATCGGCTGTGTGGTGACGATCTCTGCGATTTTCCCTTACGTCATGTTCGGGACTAGCTCAGCCATCATGCTGGCCGTAGCCCTCTATGGCTATTACCACAAATACAAGAGTGCCAAAGAGGAGGCTAACCTCTTCACTTTTAAGCCTATCGCAAGTGATTAAAAAACAGGCGGTTTCGGGGGATTCTTAATCTGATTACTATCAATGAGTTATGTGGTGTTATCGCACCCATAAGCTGCAGACCTTGAAAAAATTACCACCACAGAGAAAGAGAGCTCACAGAGAAAAACATAAAATGCGCGTTTTCGCGCCTCTGCGCTCTCTGTGGTACATACTGATAATGAGCATGTTATGCAANNGTGACAACCGCCGAGAAACTCGACCTCAATCAAAAAATTCAGGAGTTTATAAAAACAACTCCTTTTCCTAGTTTGCAAAATGACAGCATTAAGAGATTGTCAATTTCCACCGCAGGCGCCATTTCGATTATTACTCAAAATGGAAAAGAACACCCAGTTTCTTTTCCGTCTTCTGCACCTATAAATAATAGTTTTTGGAAACGGTTGGGTAAAATTTTGTGGCCTTTCCAAACAGAAGAACTAAAACGAGTCCCCAAACATTTTGAACAAGTAGCTGAAACGATTGAGAAAATGGGGCTGTCTCGACGGTTAGAGATGTATAATCAGAAATTTTCCCAAGCGCTTGAGGCGAGAGCAAAGGTAGCCGAAAACGCTCCGGCTAAAACATGGGGCGAGCCATTAGCGGTTGGTATCGATGCGGGTTCTCTTGTGGGAAATGCTTGGACGATAGGGGAAAATGGGGGCGCTTTAGTCAGTTCGACGGCGGCAACTAGTGCGGCTCTTTTAGGATTAGGTGTACTTCGGGGCGTTGCCGCATTTATCAGCGGTCTTGGCATTGCTGCAAAATCGGCCTTTTTAGGGAAAAAGGCGGCTGAAGTTAACGATGGAGAAGGGGTAGTCAATCAGGGCGCTCGTGTTGGGCTGGGGCTCTCCTATTCGGCTCTGGGTGGTGCGATGCTCGTTGGTAATGCAGCGAGTTTAAGCGGGGCTACCGCAACAGCCGCTCAAGCGGGTTTAGCGGCGACAGGCGCTGGTTTTATTATGCAGGGTTTTTTGCTCAGCTATGCCGCTTATGGCATTTCGATCGCGAAACAGTTTAAAAATGAGATGGATGGCCATTTGCGGAGCGGTTCAGATGAGGCTCTGGTCGATGCGTTAATTCATTTACGAAAAAAAGTAACCGTTTCTCCTTGGGAAAAAAGCGGAGATAGCGATAAACCTCTAAAGAAAAAATGGGCCGAATTCGAAAGGCGCGCAGGCAGTGAAGCCTTAGATGCAATTATGCAAAAAGATCTAGGGGCTTTGATCGAGGGATTAAAAGCTAAGGATGAAACCTCGAAAGTAGAAACTAAAAAGCTCTTAACTACCGTCTACGAGAGTAACTATAGAGCTCGCGTCCGATTTGTCTTTTTGATAGCGATCGGCATTGTTAGTACAGCCGCTTTTATCGCCGGGCTTCTTTGCACAGGGGGATTGGGAAACCTCTTTTTCTTCTTTGGCGCTCTCCTCTGGCTTGGGGTCGATTCTACCAAGTTGAATCAGGCGGTAGGAGATTGGGCTTGGAATCACCGAAAAAATCATGTCCTGCCTGAATGGCTCAAAGACGCCGATATAAAACCGAGTACAGCACGGTTTTTAGGAGAGACGATTTTTGGAGCGATCACCGTTCCCCTCTGGATTTTGCCGGCGATCGCTTGGCTGCACTTTCAAACAGACAAAAAAACCGCTTAATATACTGCCATCGGCTTGAAACTTTGAATCCTTATCGACNNAAGTTTCAAGCCGATGGCAGTATAAAAACCTTTGCCAGAATCGATCCGTTCACCCATAAGTATGGTTGATGGACAACCAACTTCTTGATTTTCTCGACTATATTCGAACAGAAAAGGGGCTATCGCCCAATACGGTGGAAGCCTATGGTCGAGATCTCCACCTATTGCGCGAGTTTTTGCAAGGGAAAAGGTGGCAAGAAACCACCCCTGAAACAATCCTCTCCTTTTTATCCCATCTGCGAGAGCGCTCATACGCCTCCTCTTCGATCTGTCGGATTTTAGTGACAGCTAAAGTGTTTTTCCGTTTTCTCAAAAAAGAGGGGGCGATTTCGGTCGATCTAGGGCGCTATTTTGAGACGCCCAAAGTGTGGCAGCTAATCCCTGAGGTCTTGAGCTTAGAGGAGGTCAATGAGCTTCTGGCGCAACCCAAGACAGACGATCCGGTAGGGTCTAGAGATAAGGCTATTTTAGAGCTGCTTTATGCAACGGGGATGCGGGTGTCTGAGTTATGTCAATTGAGAATTTGTGATCTGAACGACACCTTTGTCAAGGTACTAGGGAAGGGGAAAAAGGAGCGGGTTATACCGGTCGGCAAACAAGCTATCGACGCGGTTGACCAATACCTGAGCCGTTTTCGAACCCATTCAGGGGATGAAAACGGTCCCCTTTTCCTTTCTAGCCGCGGCAAGCCTATTAATCGGCTTTTAGTTTGGGAGCGGATCAAGGGCTACGCCCGTTCGGCGGGGATTGAAAAAGAGGTATCCCCCCATACGCTCCGCCACTCTTTTGCTACCCACCTACTCGAAAACGGAGCCGATTTGCGCCTGATCCAAGACATGCTAGGGCATGAAGACATCGGCACCACCGACCGTTATACCCACGTGACCGGAAAGCGGCTGAAAAGCGCCTTCGAGTCATTCCACCCCCGACCGTGATTATACCTCTCGTGACTCAATAATTNNCCAATTATTGAATCACGAGAGGTATATATATTGCGTCCACTTTAGATAATCTGAAGTAGAACTTTAGATTATCTAAAGTGTGTGTTTAACAAGCTGCTACTCCCTTAGATGTAGGACGTTAATTTACCCCTAATCAGTGGCGCCAAGCCTCTAAGGTCGTTTCTTTGGGGCGCTAAATGGGGAGCTGGGGGCTTTAGGCGCAGGGGGCCAGGCGCTCGGGTTACTGGGCGAGTTGCCTCGGCTGTTGCTTTCTGGTTTTTGGGTTGGATTCACCGTTTTTAGTTTATGCATGAAGGCTCCGATGGCGTCGCGCAAAGCGAGCCGGTTGCGTAGGCGATTTGACTGAGCGATGTGAACCACTCTCTTTGAGCGGCAGCCCGTTTCGCTCGGGCGTCGGCGAGCGAGCTTTGAGCCGACATGACCGCAAGGATCGTATCGGTTCCTGCTCGGTAGTTACTCAAAGCGACATTAAATTCCAATTCGGCAGCTTTAACATATTCGGCTGTGTCGGACAGATTGAGAGCGGCTGTTTTTACGCCGAGGTGGGCGACCGTCACATCTTCGATTACCGTTAATTCTGTTTGCATCATTTGGGCTTGGGCGAATTCTAGGCGGGCCTCTGCTTTTCGCACCCCATTTTTGTAGTAAAATCCATGGAAAATTGGGAAGTTGAGGGTCACTGTTGCTGTCCAATGGTAATTTTCTGTTTCTCCCCCTTGGAAGTAGTATTTACCAAAATCGAAATTGGATCCCAAAACGGGTAGAACAGCCCGTTTTGCCTGGAGCAAATAGGCCTCTTTGGAGCGGACATCAGATTGGGTCGCTAAAAAGTCTTGCCGCTGGATCTGGGCGATTTCAATTAACTGGTCGACACTTTCCAAGATAGAGGCGTGTGCGAGCTGCTCCGGAAGGGTCTGGATCCGGAAGGGGACGTTAGCGGGAAGTCCCAAGTGGGTGGTGAGTCGAGAGAGGGAGTTGTCCGTATTTTGCCGCTGATTGGTCAAGTTGATTTTGCATTGTAAAAATTGGGTGCGGGCTTGCGCCACGTCGCCTAAAGCGGCAAGTCCCAAGGCAAATTTTTGGTTTGCCGCATCGAGAGCCGTCTGCGCGTTTTGGAGATTGGCTTCTGTAGCCTGCAGTTTTTCCGTTTGGTACAGATAGACGTAGTAGCTGTCCATCACCGTTTGGATCACAATCTGGATTTGCTGATTGTGGTTTAGATCGGCAAAATAGAGCGCTTCGCGAGCCGCAATGGAAGCTGCTGTCCTTTGGCCGAAATCGAAGAGGGTATAGGTCAGAGTTGCATCGGGGCCCGCTGTTGTCTGAAAAAACTCGATAGCGGGGCCCAGGTCGATAAAGGTCCCTTTTTGTCTGGTGAATGAGCCATCGAAATTGATATTCGGATAAAAAGCGCTCAAAGACTGCCCGTAGATAGCCGCAGCCTCTCGCGCCTCGGCCCAAGTTCTTTTCGTGCTTGGGTTGTTTTGCAGGGCAATATCGAGGAGTTGCGCTAAAGAGAGCTCAGACTGGTCGTTAAAAGCAGGGGGAAGGAGCGTTTGGCAAAACTTAGAAGAGACTAAGACATTTCCCTTCATCGGCGTCCAAGAGGCATAAGGGGAGGAGGGAGCGAGCGCGAAAGGGTCATTCACATACCGTCCGCAACTAGCGCCAAAAAGGATAAAAAGTATAGCTGCCCCAAATCGCTTCATCAGTTTTCTATTTATGCAATTTTTAAATTGGGGTCAAGAGCCTATATACCGCTCGTAATTCAAGAATCGGTTTTTGAGGGCCATCTGCATCCCAGATCGTGACGATGAGAATCGGTAAAAGAACTAGAAAAACGTGGAGACAGCAACGTCGCGAGAAGTATATGCAAGATAGAAAAATCTATCCTACGGCTGCTTCGGTAAAAAAGGGGCGTTGTTGTATAATTCGTTGCACACATAACCTGCTGATTATGAAAAAATTATAACCACAGAGAGCAGAGAGTTCACAGAGAAAAGCATAAAAATGCGCGTTTTCGCGCCTCTGTGAGCTCTCTCGCTCTCCGTGGTAAAACTGATAATGAGCATGTAATGCGACAACGCTGTAAAAAGGTATTTTTATGAAAATTAATAGAGCTTATTACAACTTCTTGTTTCATCCCTTTCACGAAGAGCATTCAGGAATTAAAAAAGTAGCGGCTGCTGCCACACATATTTTTTTATCTTACGCAACATATGGAATCTATACTGCCGTTTGGGCATTCAAGACGACTTGGCACCCGCGTACAGATCTATATATAGATCTCTCAAGAAAGGGACTGGCTATTTTCCCGACAGACCTTCCAAAATGGATTAACACATTAAGACTTGCCTACAATTGCATTAAAACTTTACCCGCTATTTTGCCGTCCACTTTAGAAGAATTAGATCTTTCTGGTAATTCACTCAAATTTTTGTCTGAAAAGCTTCCGCCAAATCTTCAATTTTTAAAAGTTATGAACAACAGGCTGGTAGCTTTACCTAAAGCTCTTCCAAAAAACCTTACATTTTTAGATGTCAGTTGCAATAAGCTTAGAGTTTTACCTCGCGCTCTTCCGAATCTCGACACACTATATGTTGTTTATAATAAGCTCTATAAACTGCCAGAAGCTTTACCCCCAAGTCTTGAAATACTATGGGCTAGTGACAATCGCCTTAGAACTTTACCTGAGAATTTGCCTGAAAACTTAGAGGTACTCTATGTTAGAAGGAACCGCCTCCGAGCATTACCGCAAACGTTGCCTAATACTCTCAGAAAACTAACCGCTTCTGAAAATCAGCTGACTGTATTTCCTAACCTTCCTAGAGGGATTTTTGAGGTCGATTTGCAAGAAAATCAACTCACCTCTGTTCCCGATTCGATTTTAAGTCTGCCGGATCATGTGACTATTGACCTGGACGATAATCGCTTCTCAGATGCATACGTGGCCGATTTTCAGGCTCGTTTAAGTCAGCATCGACTTATGCACCCCGGAGAGGGGCCTACAGTTCGTATGTCTATTTATGAATCACCCATGAAGGACGGTTTTGTGTCTTTAGAAGAGGCTCTAGATTATTGGGCCCAACTTTTCTCTGTCGCAGATGGGAGAAATCCTCCTAAAAACAGAGTTCAATTGTTAGGATTAGACGAAAATCAAAAAATCTATTTGGTTAATTTTCTAAGCCGGCTCCGTTTGATTGCTGATTTTCGCCCTGGCGAAGGTTCTGAAAAGGGGCGTAAAAATGTCATTTTACGGGTGGAAAATATGCTGGGCTTAGCCTCTAAAAATAGGGCCTTTAAAGAGGCTATGATTGCGGAAATTACTCAGGCTTTGGATACTTGCCACGATCGAGTTTTGCTTTGTTTTAATCATATCGAAATTGTTTGGCGCATCCATCAACCTGTATTCATCGAAGCCTACCGTTCCCTTTGCATTCGCGCGCAAAAATATTATTGGCTTATCCAATATGCAAAAAGTTTAAGATATGGCGAAGAAATTGAGATGATTTTAAAGCTCCACTTAGACCTAAAAGAGGAGTTTGATCTGCCGATTACTACCCGATTTATGAGTTATCCGAAATGCTCTGGCGTGACCCCCGAAATACTTAGCGAGGCGAGAAGCAGGCTTTCTGCTATCACGGATGAAGAGCATTTGTGCCAGTCCAGCTATTGGAAGGAGCTCTTGCAAGCACAAAATAGAGCTAGAGCCGATCAGATTCAGGGAAAATATGTCGATCTACTCGAAGAGGCTGGCGATTATTGTGATTTGACAAAAGCCAGCGAAAAAAGCATGTTTTTGGAGGCTCACCAAGAGTTAAAAGTTCTTATTGAAGAGTTTAACGCAACAGGTGAGCTATTCGATTATTTTCGATTTTGCCAGTTCATCTCGAAAAAACGGGAGGAAGCTATCGCTCAACTCCCTTCGGGCGTTTGAATTTTTCGTAAAATCAGCTCGTTGACGATGGCGGGGGAGGCCTTGCCTCGGGTGAGCTTCATCACCGAGCCGATGAGGAAGGCGAGAGCTTTGTCGCGCCCCTTTTTGTAATCGACGATCGATTGGGGATTGTCGGCGAGTACCTGGTCGACAATGGGCTCGATCTCAGAAGTGTCTGTGACGGGTTGGTAGTCGGGATTTTTCTTCACAATCAATTCCGGATCGAGACCAGGCGAGGCGACCATCTCGTCGGCGATTTGCTTAGCCATTCGACCGGTAATGATGTTTTTCTCGATCATTTGGACTAGTTTGGCGACGTGGGCCGGAAGAAGGCCTGAGGAGAGGAGGGTTTGGCCGCCTGTCGTGAGGCGTCCTGTGAATTCGACCGTGATCCAGTTACATAAAGCTCGAGGACTCGGGTGGATTTTCATCGCCTCTTCAAAATAGTCGCAGAGATTTTTTTCGTTAATTAAGATGATCGCGGCTGCCGGGGCGAGATTTAGATCCGAAATATAGCGGTTAAGCCTTTCGTAGGGGAGCTCAGGTAGAGTACTCCGAATCTGATCCACATAGTCTTGCGAGAGGATAACCGGCGTTAAGTCGGGCTCGGGGAAGTAGCGGTAATC
>PLXF01000154.1 GCA_003151315.1 Parachlamydiales bacterium | reverse complement strand
ATTCTAGGGTACTTTCACGCTGCTGAAATTTCAAGTTATTGACCGATTGTGGTATATTATTCCTTGTTGCAAAAGAACAAGGACAGGATAAGCATACCCCTTGTGACTAAAGGATTGGTATCAATTGACACCGCAAACTATTTTTTATAAAAAGATCCCATTCTCGCTTAAACACAAATATATTAGTAAATAATAATTAAATATAAACAATTTATTTTAATTTACAATAATAGTAATAATTAAATTAAAAATAAACCTAAACTACTTGGGGGAATTATGCCTAGGGGAAAACATATTCAAGGGGTTGGCAAGAAAGAACAGCGGATGTATGAGCACATTATGGAGAGCTCCGGAAAACGGCACGGGAAGCGAGCCAAAGAAGTCGCGGCAAGAACCGTGCTGAAGCACCATAAACAAAAACGGCATTCGAAGGGCGCTTAAACGTCCCGAATAGCCACATAAAGGAGATAAGAAATGTTAACTTGGGCCTTAATTTTTTTAGTCGTCGCACTGATCGCCGGTTTTTTCGGCTTTCGAGGTGTTGAAGGCATTTCCATGCAAATTGCGAAAATCCTATTTTTTATTTTTATCGTTCTCTTCTTGATTTCGCTAATTTTCGGCGTGGTGGTAGTACGAGGACCTCCGGCGTAGAGAAATCTCGCTCGAAGGATCGATCAAGTAGTCCCAAAAGGGGCTCTGATCGATGGGGAGGGTTTCGATTTTCACGACGCCCTCCTTTTGCACAATCATCCGTGTCCCCTCTTCAACGATCCATGTTTGATCGCCAGACAGAAGAGCCCCCTCAACTATAAATTCACTATTGCCTTTCAGGATAATTTTCGCCGATTCTACTCGACTCCACCTCCCTCGCCAAAAAGGTTTGGAAGAGGCCCAATCGACGCCCCGATTACACACCTTGACTCGATGTAAAGTGCATCTACCGGCTAAAGGTTGTTCCGCTACAATTTGCAAACTCCCTTCTAATTCCAATTCTTCAAGATCGAGGTCGGCTAGTTCCAGGCGCATTTCGGAACCTAGGGCTATTTTCCCGCCGCGTATCTTTTGGGAAATAATCGAATAGAGGGGCCCTAAAGCGGGGTAATAGAGAAAAGCGCATTCGGGACCGAGCGCCAACATCTCTTCTAGAGTTCTTTGATTCGGCAACTGAAAATGGCATTCGTCCCTCAGGAGCTCATAAGAGGCGCGCAATAAATCAAAAAAGCAATGCTCGGGGGTTTCTTGCAAAGGGCCTCCCGGAAGATAGGCCTTTTTTGCGGCCGAGATCGTTTTGCCTCTATGATTGTAGGTGATAAACGTTTTTTTCGTTTCCCGAATCTCTGCGCTCCCCTCTTCGATAAATACATCGGCAATATTTTGCATTGTCGATTCGAGCCGCGCCATCATCTCTTCCCGTTTTTCCCCATTTTCGAGTTGATAACTCCCCTTTTTCAAGTTGATCAACAATCCAGGAAAAGGGCACTTATCTACCGCTTCATGAATAGAGGGGAGATGAGCGAATAAGATGTTCGTATTCGAGGTGAATCGGGAGTACGGCTCTCCCTCTTTTAGGGGAGCGTCTTCAATCCCAAAGCGGGAAAAGTCGCAATATTCGATGTTCGTCAATACCCGTTCACACCGATCCCCTTTCTTTTTTTCAACGAGAACATTCACCCCTTCGGCTGCTTTGATCAATCGAGGACATGAGACAAACCCGAACACCCTTTTGTGGGCGACACCGAGACCTAAAAAGGCTAAAAGACCGTAGTCGAGTCCCGCTAACGGGTTGTTGATTTGCCGCACGAGTGCATGGGTGACGCCTAGGCTTTGGAGCCATTGAAAAACCCCCTCATCTCGAGCTAATTTCCAAATCGCTCCATGCCCACCCGGTTTTAATACAGGGCGGCCGGCGCCTCGCCACAACCAATTCCCTTGCGCATCGACTGCGGGGACTAAAGGTTGGGAAAAAAACCGAAAAAGCTCTTTGGGGCGACCAAACCACCGGTGCTCTTCGCAAATCGCCATTATATGCTCATGATTCCCTTTTTCTGGCGAGGTCATCACGCAGATAGGAGTGTGGATAGATCGGCCAAATACTTTGAAATAGAGATATTCTCGAGCCTCTAGATCCCGAATCAACCCAGCGAGAAGGGAGCGCTCGGCAAAATGCAATTTAGCTGCCGGCAATTCTTCTCCCGTCTCTTCATCGATCAAATGCAGGCGATCTGCGGCACCGCCTAAAGGATAAAATTCAGCCGTTTGCGGCAACGCCTCTAGTCCATCGAGGATCGCCCGCTGTAGCTCCTTACCCTCTCTTGTGATGTCGTGAAAATGGGGCGAATGGAAAGTCGCGCCCTCAAAAGAAGGATCGGGCCCCTTTTTAAGGCGTCGTAAAATTTCGATTTGGTAGCCTATAAGGCCGCCTAATTCTCGATAGAAATGGTCAATTAACAAAAGGCGCTCAATGAGTTCATCTCTGCGCGTCTGTTCGAGGTCGTGTAGTTGTCCGCCTTGCCCGATAGCGATCAATTGCTTGAGCACAAATTGCGCTTCTAAAGATAATACATCGGAAGGCAAAGATTCGTTGTCTGAAGAAGAAAAATGGTCGATGATGCCTATCTTGTCTCGTAAAGAAGGGGCTTGTAACAATCGATTGTTAAGCGCCTCCAGACTTTCTAGCATCATGATTTTTCCCTTGCGTATTGCGAATCTGCCAAAAACGGACCTTAACCGCAAGGAAAAGGGTGTTTCTATTTTTAGGATAAATGATTTTCTCCAGAAAAAAATCTATTTTTTTTCTCTCTGAAAAAATGGATGGATCGATTAGACTCTCTGAGATTTACCTCGAGAACCTATAGCTAAAGGTTAGCAATAACCGAGCCCCTCAGGGACACTTAAACCGATTTTTTTTGACTATTATACCTCTCGAGAGATAAAAGATTTCTTTTGGGGACAACACTCAAACCACTAACTAATCGAGCCTTTTAAAGGAGAACAAAAAGATGGCCACTAAGCAAAAAAACTCCAAATTTATGCAGCCTATGAAACTTAGCGATGAACTCACCGCGGTCGTTGGCAAGGGACCTATGCCGAGAACAGAAGTGACAAAAAAACTCTGGGCTTACATCAAAAAAAACAATCTGCAAGATCCAAAAAACAAAAGAAACATCAATCCAGACGACAAACTCCAAAAAGTTTTTGGCGGCACAAACAAGGCTGTCAATATGTTTGAGATGACAAAACTCGTCAACAAACACCTCTCTTAATCGGACTGTTGGCGCGGATCCCTTCTGATCCGCGCATTTTTAAAGAAATTTATAATACTTATCTTCTCTAGCAAGAAAGCCCTTTTTGTTGGTAGAATATGGCCTATGATAAGCCTAATTTTACTTGCGGGGGGAACTGGTTCTCGCATGGGAGCGGTCCACCCGAAGCAGTTTCTTCTTCTCGGCGGCCAACCTGTGGCCCTGCACAGCTTTAACCTGTTTATGGAAATTCCCGAAATCGGGGAAATTATCGTCGTTTGCGATCCCGCTTATCAAAATATTTTTCACAGTTCATCCAAGCCTCTTTTTTTCGCGCCTCCCGGCAAACGGCGGCAAGATTCAGTTTACAATGGGCTGCAACAGTGTTCCCCTCACGCCGAGCTGATTGTCGTGCACGATTCGGCCCGCCCCTTCCTAGAAAAAAAAGATCTCCTTAACCTCCTAGAGGCAGCCTCTCGAGTCGGAGCCGCAACCTTAGCAACCCCCATTACCTCAACAATTAAACAAGGCAACGCAGAGAAAAGGGTCGAAAAAACGGTCGATCGATCTCAACTTTGGGAAATCCAAACACCTCAGGCGATACGCGCCGATTGGATCCGCGAGGGCTTTCAGAGAGTTCACCAAAAAAATCTACAAGTAACAGACGATGTCTCGATCGTCGAATCGATGGGCCATCCGGTCGAGCTTGTAGCCGGATCGGCGCAAAACTATAAATTAACAACTCCTTTCGATTTCACCATCGCCCAAACACTGCTGAACAGCCATGCCTCGCTATAAACTCACCATCTCTTACGACGGGACAAACTACTGCGGATGGCAAGTGCAGGGATCCCAAGATTCGATTCAAAAAAGAGTCCAACTAGCTCTCGAGGCGATTTTAAGACATCCGACCGATCTCGCAGGCTCGGGTCGAACCGATTCAGGCGTCCACGCGCGCGGGCAAACGGCCCATTTTGATACGCCCCAAGAGATCGATGAATGGAAGTTCCGCTTTTCTCTCAATGCTCTTTTACCTCCCGATATCCGCATCCTCCACATCACGCCGGTAGCCCCCAAATTCCATGCCCGCTATAGCGCCCGATCGAAAATCTACCACTATCACCTCCACCTCGAGCGGGTGAGCAACCCGTTCAATAGCCGCTACAGCTACCATGTCTTCAAGACAACCGATTTCGATCTGATGCGAGGAGCTGCTGCTTCTTTACTGGGCACCCACGATTTCACCTCTTTTGCGAATGAGCCCCAAAAAGGATGCGTTTCACGCGATCCCATTCGCACATTGAAGCGGATAGACATCGTCGAACAAGAAGGGGGCGTAAGGCTCGAATTTGAGGCCGATGGGTTCCTCTATAAAATGGTCCGCAACTTAACGGGGGCTTTGATTGCAGCAGGGGCAGGACGCATCACGCCCGAACAAATGGGAGCCATTTTGGCTGCAAAAAACAGACGAAAAGCGCCCGCAACAGTCCCCCCTCACGGCCTTTTTCTCATGGAAGTGCTCTACGATAAGCCGTCCTGCTAAAACGGAAAGAACAGGATGTCCCTACCTCAAACAAACACCGCTGTCGCTCATTTGCTTGAACGACTCGTAGTGCAAAGAGCCCCCTTCCATCGCTTTTTCGATTAAGGGGTGGTTCGAGGGGCAAATGAGGACAGGTAGAGCTGACGTTTGTTTGAGGGCTTGCAAGCCCCTCACACTATCTTCAAAACCGATAATCCGATCCCCCGCTTTACCATAGAGCGCAATCGCCTTGAGGTAACACTCGGGAGAAGGTTTGGCGTGGGTGTAGTATTCCCGTGTAATGAAGTGGGGAATCGTTTGTAAAAGGGGGATCTTCTGGCAGATCAGATCGATCTGCTCTTGCAACGAATTGGTCACCACACAGCGGCGAATCTTTTTTTCTGCGAGCGCTTCTAAAAGAGGGGCAACGCCCGGCATGAGTTCCACCTGACCCGCCTCGATCAATTGTAAATAGTTCGCCTTTTTTTCTGCATATACCCGGTCCCAATTAGGATCTAAATCGGGAAATTTAATATAGAGAGCCTCTTTTAAAGCGGTGGCATTCAAATGGGCCACCTCGCAAAATTGTTCAAAACTCCAATCGATAACGTATCCTCTTGCCGATAGAGTATTCACATAAGCCTGGTAATGCACATGCTCAGTATTGACGAGCAGCCCATCGAAATCGAACAAAAAAAGGTGGTAGTCTTCAACCCATTTCATAAAAACAATGTAATAAGTGTTTAAAAAAGAGAGAACAGATATATAGACCATTCATATGGATCCAGCACCCTCCCCTCCCATCAAGGTCAACTATATCTACTATGGCCTTTTTTTCCTCTTCTTGCTCTTGATATCGACGAGCAGTGTCTTTTTAAAAGATTATTTCCTCGGATCCAGGGTCTTTTTCCTCCTCTATTCGCTCGGACAAGCAACCATTGAAATCGGAGGCCTGATTTTTCTCGGTGCATTGCTTGAGCAATATGGGAAACGATTTTTTTATCGCCTGTTTTTAGGCACCCTCTTCTTTATCGGCCTGATCCACATTATCGACTATTTTCTCGACCGGATCCTCGATCAATCCACTTGGAATACGATCCTATTTATTTTTGGCGAGAGTTTAGAAGAATTTCTCTATCTTTTAGAAGCATCGGGCATCCCTCTCTGGGTGTGGCTCTCTTTTGCCGCCCTGATTGTTNNGCCTCTCGAATCATCCACCCAGACGCCTACACCGCTTTTGTAAAATCGCTCCCTTGGAAGTTCACCTTTATTCAGCCGAAAAACATCTCCATTTCGCTCCCTACCAGCTTAAAAGCGCCTTTACCTGAAGAAGAGGTGCTAGCTGCAGTCGATATATTAGCCGCAACCCCTCTAACCAAACGCCCTAACATCTATCTATTTGTCATCGAAAGCCTAAGAGCCGATTTCATTAACCCAGAAGGGGCTCCCCACCTTAGTCAATTTCGGGATGATCATATCCATTACGACGCCTCCCATTCCAACGCGAACGGAACCCACCCCTCTTGGTTTTCTATTTTCCACTCCCAGTTCTCCCTATTTTGGAAAAAATATAAAACAGAAAAATGGGCGATGGGGAGCCCTCCTCTAGACCTATTGCGCAAATGGGGCTATAAAGTGCGCATCTACACCTCTGCGCAACTCGGCTACTACGGAATGGAAAAGGTCCTCTTCGGCCAAAACCTGCAGCTCATAGATTCTTACCAAACGTTCCATCATGGGACCTCTAAACAGCCCTGGGAAACAGATGCAGAGGCCGTCGAGACGCTCCAAAAAGATTTAGCCGAGAACCCCGAATTAAGAGAAGGGCAAGTGTGCATTGTCTTTTGGGATTCGACCCACTTTGACTATAGCTGGCCTAAACATAAGACAGCTCAATTCTCCCCATTCGCTAAAGAATTTGCCTACTTCAATGCCATCCAATCTAAAAAAAATATTGGGCTGATCAAAAACCGCTATCGCAACGCAGTCCACTACGTCGATTCCCTCTTTGGACAATTCTGGCAAAATCTCCCCAATAAAGAAGAGTCTATTGTCGTGGTAACAGGAGATCACGCGGAAGAATTTTTTGAGCATGGGCACTTATTCCACAACTCCCATCTGGTCGATGAGCAGACCCATATCCCCCTCTTTTTCAAATTGGGGACCACAAAACAAACGCCTCCCCGATCGATCGCATGCCCAATGGATATTTTCCCCACAATCATCGATGCGATAAGCGGCCAAACTCTCCCCTTCGCGGAAGGGCAGTCGCTCTTGCGCCCCTCTTCCTGGCCCTACGCCCTCATCGCTCGATTTAATGGAGGGAGAACCCCCTACGAGTTTTGCATCCATAACGGCCGCAATAAATTGATCGCACAATTCGACAGCTCCCCTATTTTCACAAGCCAAGAGCTGAAAATCCGCTCATTGAGCACCTGCAAAGACAAGGCCGCCGACTGCGCGCTGAATGTAGAGTCCTGGATAGAAAAAGAGTTCCCCGGCGCCTTAGACCGGCTATTTGGCAAGAAGTAAGTGCTTACGAAAATATAACGCAAAGACGCTAAGTCGCGAAGACGCAAAGAAACTTTTCTGAACAGAAATTAACAACATCGAAAGAATCGTCATTGAAATTTTTTGCGTCTTCGCGACTTGGCGTTTTTGCGTTTACATTTTCGTAACCACGAAGGTCTATTACTTTTTAATAAATACATACGCGAGTCTATCTCTACGATTCCAAGCTTGTAGAAAATCGGCTAGATCGTAAGAAACTAAGGTCTCTTCGTCAGAGAGAAAGGCAGGATCCATGCAGAGAATTTTTTGCTGCACAGGATCAAATCCCCTCACAACAACCAAATGGCCGTTCTGATAAGGCTGAGCTCCTCCAGATAATGGGCCTTGAATACTAACGACAACTGGCGTCCCCTGTTGTAGACGCTCATAGAGGCTATCAAATCCTCTAGCACGCTCAACCCAGCAACTCCACTCAGGACCCAATTCGACCGCTGCCTGGGCTACGCTAAAGACCCAATTGCCAAAGATATCAAACCCACTGTCCCAACAATGTTCAGCAAATGAGATCGGATCGATTGCGTTTGTATGTAAAAGATACCGAACAACTGCTGCGGTAGAGGTGGGGGAGCAGAACCCTTTCCTTCGAATGTGATCGATGGCCATTTGAGAAAGGCCATTTACGGGAATCGAAATCGGTTCAGAATCGGAGAGGGTTGATTCTTGGGTCCTATCTCCATTGCAATAGACATGAAGCTCTCGCAATTGATCGACAGCCGCGCCCCCTTCAGAAACTATTTTAATCTGAAATCCCGTCGCCTTGTTCCCTCCTAGCACCTGTACAGTATCTTGGTAACATCTTACCGGAGCTAATGGCGTTGTGCTGAGAAAACTACTCTGCCCTTCGCTTCCCCAAGAAGCGTAGAGAAGCCATGGAGACCACCCATTTGTCTTCAAACTCACGTAAAAAAGGTAGGTCCCCTTTGAAGGGCGCGGACCGTTCCACGAGAGCATCAATTCATCGAAAGGGGCCAGGTGGGTTTCCTTCCATGTGGACGTAACGGGAGTGAGATGCATAACGCCAGATTTGAGCGGGGTCTTAGAACAAGAAAGGCAGAGGGCCAATAAAATCCCCCCTATTGCACGTTGGATCAATGTCTTATCTCTCTAATGGGCAATAAGTGGAAAGTGATGAGGATTCTTCAATATGGAAACACTAAGATCTACGTCTAGTTTCGGCCAATACAAGTGTTCTTTATGATGTAGTTCTATATTGTAAATGTCATTTATTGTAGCCACCTTAAAAAATGGATGGTCTGTATATGAAAGAAAATATTCTTCATCATTAAGACATAACCAAAGTCCAAACTGCGTAATAGTAATCTCAATGGGAGAAGTGTCTTTCCCAAGCGCTGCTGATTTCATTGATATGGGTCTCCACTAATGATTGTACCTCTTTAAGCTGCCGTTTTGATAAACCATGGTAAGTCGCCAAAGCAACAATGGGCTCTATCCAAAATTTTGCCTCACCAGCAGGACATGAAATATGAACATGTTTTCTGGGCTCCTCGCGAGAAAAAAAGAAAAAACGATAAGAACCAGCCTTAAAAACAGTTGGACACATTATTTCCCTCTATAAAAGGCTGTTATATAATATTGCGGTCTCTTTTGCAAGTCTTCCTACTTACTTTCTGTCTCGAGCTTTTGTAATAGGTCGGAGATTTGGTCGGTTCCTACTTTGCGTTCGATCACCGATCCCGATGAGTCGATGACGAGAGCGGTGGGCATCGAGGTGATGCGATAGGTGCTGCTTAGAGGGCCCATGGTATCGACGTTCACTTTAAGGAATTTTACTTTTCCTGAAAGAGTCCCCGCCATCCCCTCAATGAGAGGCGCTATAATTCTACAAGGGCCGCACCAATTCGCATAAAAATCGACAAAAACAGGTCCTTGACTCGATCTGAGCTCTCGATCAAACTGCTCCTGACTCGAGATCTCGATCACTTCAATTTCGGCAACGGCTTTGATCGTCTCTTTGAGCGATTTTTTCGATCTGGCGATTAGCCCGTTTTCCCGATCAGATAAATATTTTTGCGCCTGGATCGCCGCTTTCGCCCCATCGCCAGCGGCTGAGATGGCCTGCTTATAGACGGGATCGACAATATCGCCAATCGCATAGACGCCAGCAATAAGGGTCTCTTGATCTTTAGATAAGATGATATAGCCGTTTTCATCGAGCTTCAATGTGTTTTCAAAAAGCTGTGTATTGGGACGAGAGCCAATGGCTAAAAAGAGGGCGTTGAGAGGCAAATCGTACGCTTCCCCTTCTTTAGGCTGAACACGTGCGTGGGTCACTTTTTCCTGATCGCCCCGAATAGCCTCGATAGTGGTGTCGTAAAAAACTTTGACGTTAGGACGAGATAAAAGGGTCTGAAGCCTCTTTTCTTCGATCGCTTTAAAGCTCTCTTTACGAACAAAAAGATTCACCTCTTTGGCGATATTGGAAAGGTAAAGCCCTTCTAAAACCGCTGCATCGCCTCCGCCCACAATCCCGACGATCTGATCTCGGTACAAACTGCCATCGCAAATGGCGCAATTACTCACTCCGCGTCCCCAATAACCATCTGGTCCCGATTCGCCCGGAATTTGGAGGTAATTGGATTGGGTTCCCATCGCAATAATGCACACTTCAGCTACGATTTGCCGTTGCTTGCTCGGATTGTTGGCTTCAGAGGTGGTGATGGTGAAGGGGCGTTTGGAGAAATCGACAGAGGTGACAACTTCGCTTTTGAATTGGGCGCCGTTCGCTAAAGCTTGCGCCTTTAGCTTATCGGCCAGTTCCATCCCAGAAATCTCCAGCTCCCCTGGCCAATTTTGGACAGAATGGGACTGAGTGATGAGGCCTCCCGGATTGGCCCCCTCTAATACTAAAGGCTCTAAGCCGGCTCGAGCGAGATACAGAGCTGAGGTCAGCGCGCCCGTTCCACCCCCCAAAATCACAACAGGGTAAACCTTTTTTTGAGATTCGATTTCAACTGCCGTTTCATTGCAATAGGTTATAGAAATAGGGGTCGCTGCAATAGTTAAAAAAGCACACAAAATCCGAATCTGTTTTTTCATAATTATTCCCTAATTTATTCATTTTAAATACAATTAAACCAAATTCTAGTTAATAAGTCAAGACAAGCGAGCAACTCTCTGTACTGGACAAAAAAACAGGATAGAGACGATCGGCGAAGCGCCGGTATGATCTGCAGGATAAATTAACCTATCCTGTTCATCCTGTCGCTTGCGATCTTGCGCATCCTGTCCCCTTTCTTTAGCGCGCAACTTATACCTCTCGTGATTCTTGGATCACGAGATGTATACGAAATATTTTTATTGCTTTTCTCCCCTGTTGCGGTATAAGCCATTTACATGCGACCTTTTTTCCGCCGTCTTCTATCCCTACTCTCTTTTCTCAGCGCAAAGGTTGAGATCAATTACCTGTTTTTTTTCTTTTTTTGGCTGATTGTGATCGCCTTCAGCTTCACCTATTTTTTTTCCCAAAGCCAGACAGATGGAGAGGCTCTCCTGTTTTTCGTCCCCTACACGTTAGGTCAAGCTCTGTTAGAGGTGGCCATTTTTATGTCGATCGGCTGGGGATTAAAACGGTGGACGCCGAATTGGCTCTTTAAATTGTATATTGGCGTCCTATTTTTTGCTTTACTTGGACACTACACCGATTTTATCCTCCTGAGGGTCCTCGATTCTTCTTTTTCGTATGTGATCAAATTCTTCTTCGGTTCGGGTATTCAACACCTATTTACCGCTTTTCTCGCTTTAAATTTCGATATTACAATGATCGGACTCATTTTAGCCGCCTTTCTTTTAGTCCCTTTTGTAGGGATAGGTTTCTACTGGATCACCTCCTGGATCATTCGTCAAATTCCTTGGCGCATCTCTTTAAAAGGGCTAATCGTCTCCGTCGCCTGCATCGGGACGGCCCTTTTCCTCTTCGATCTGATTGCCTATCCCCATTTAAGTCGTATTGCCTATAACAAATACCAAAAAGCGCTCCCTCTCGGAACTACATTTTTGCCTCCCGCTCCCCTTTGTTATCGCTTACCGAAACCCCTAGCTCCGATTAGAAATGAGGCGGAAGTTGCGGCTCATATAGAGACAATTGAACCTTTGAGCGGCCCCTTACCGAATATCTACTTTTTCATCATTGAAACTCTGCGGCGCGATTTTACCAGCCCCGATATCGCACCTAATATGGCGACTTTCGCTATGCGACACCCTCAACTACCCCATACCTATTCCAACGCAAACTCCACTAATCTCTCTTGGTATGCCCTTCTAAATAGCGATCTCCCCTTTCATTGGACCGGAGCTCGCGACCATTGGTCAGGCGGAAGCGCAGCCTTGCGAGTATTGAAGAAACTGGGCTATAAAATTAAGGTCTACTCTTCGGCCGATTTGCGTTACTTTAACATGGATCAGGTCCTTTTCGGGAAAAATCGGCAGCTCGTCGACCAACTGGAAGAGTACAATCCAGGGGGACATCTAGAGTCTTGCACAAGAGATAAAATGGCGATCCAATCATTTATCCGGGACCTCGACCAGGGCACCGAGGGGGTTGTCTATCTCTTCTTTTTAGATTCCACCCACTCAGACTACAGTTTTCCTAAAGAATTGTGCCCCTTTACCCCCATTTGTGAACAGATTAGCTATCTAACAATCACTCCCAATTGCCCAGAGCTCGATCTGTTGAAAAATAGGTATCGGAATGCCGTTAGTTATATCGACTCTTTGCTCGGCGATTTTGTTACCGCACTAGAAGAGAGGGGACTTTATAACGACGGGATCATTGCCATTACGGGTGATCATGGAGAAGAGTTTTTCGAAGAGGGGGCCCTTTTTCATGGAACGCACCTAAATGTTTACCAAACGAGCGTTCCCCTTCTGTGTAAGTTTAAAACAGACCGCTGGACAAAATGGGCCACAAGCAAAACGATGACCCACACCGATATCTTACCGTCTATTATCCATTATCTAACGGGCCAATCCGATTTTTCCCCTCTTTTTGCAGGAGAATCGATTTTTTCAAAGGAGAGATGGCCTTACCACATCTCTGTCCTGCAAAATGGGCACAATACCCCCATTGAATTTCTGATTCAAAAAGAGGACGCTAAAATCAATGCCCGATTTTTAAGCGTCGATCAGATCTACCAAGATCCGTCTATTGAGATTCTCCACATTTCTGAACACTCCCCCCTTTTAGGTAGCGAAACAGATTTGTCCGATCTATTCGCTCCTCTTATTCGGGAAAGCCAACAATAGAACTCTCCACAGACTATCAAGCAGGGAGATTGCACGATAAATTGCTTGAAAAGAAAAACAGGATCCGCTTCGCGGGAG
>PLXF01000094.1:10515-18384 GCA_003151315.1 Parachlamydiales bacterium | reverse complement strand
CAAAAAAAGAATAGATTTTCTTGACATCGTCAATGGGAAAGTATATGAGCTGAAACCCAATAATCCAAGAGCTATTCGTGAAGGACAAAAACAACTTCAAAGGTATATTGAAGAATTGAAAACAATTCCGGACTTTAAAGGAATAAATTGGGAAGGAGTTCTAGAAACGTACTAGTTTGAGAAATATGGAAAATAAAAATTTCAAGAAGCTATTCGATGAAATAGCAAAAAAAAGTGGCTTTGAGGCAGCATTCGGAGGATGGTTTAAAGAATCCCCTGAATGCATTGTTGCTCTATATTTACAAAAATCGAATTTTGGAAACTATTATGAACTGAATATCAAGACATTCATTCAAGGTCTGTTTGGAAATTCCTATACAAAAAGCAAAGACCTAAAATATGCCACAAGTGCAATTTTTACCAGACAACCGAAAGAATATAATGATGTTCTCGATTTAGAAAATCCAATGGAGATAGAAACTAGAAGAGATAGGCTGGAGAAGCTATTTAATGACTTCATAGTGCCTGATACCAACCAAACGCTTTCTAGAGCCGGTATTATAGAACTTGCACGAAATGGGGTATTCATTCTTCCTGCGGTAAAAAAAGAGCTGGGAATAGATGAATAAATCGGCCTTCAAAAGTGGACGTCGAATTGATTTTCTTGATATAAAAAATGGGAAGGTTTACGAATTAAAACCAAATAATCCTCGTGCCATTCGAGCGGGGATGAAACAGCTTGAACAATATATTAAGGAATTAAAAGAACACCCAAAATTAAAGCATATTGAGTGGGAGGGTGTTTTAGAAGCATACTAATTATGGATAACAAAACTTTCAAAAAAATTGCGATCAATAATGGTTTTGAGGCTGCTTTTAATGGTTGGTTTAAAAAATCCGACGAATGCATCTTAGTTCTTGAATTAATAAAATCCAATTTTGGTAATTATTATCAGCTGAATATAAAAATATTTGTAAATGGGGTGTTTGGCAAGAATCACATTGTTAATAAGGATGTGATAAAAAAAGAAATCGGAAATATTGATAGGGGAGAACCTAAAAGATTTGAAAATGCTCTTAATTTAGAACTTCCAATGGATGACACTGCAAGAGAAATGGAATTGAAGGCATTATTTCATGATTTTCTTGTTCCATTCTCTGAAAAGGCACTAACAAAGCATGGAATACATGAACTTGCCGAACAAGGAGAAATCGCCCTACTTCCAGCAGTCAAGGAAGAGCTGGAAAAACTTGAACTCAGCTGAAAAACTATACCATAATATGGAAAACAAAGAATTTAAGAATTTATTTAATGAAAACAGCAAAAAAAATGATTTTGAATCAGCTTTTGGTGGCTGGTTTAAAGAATCTTCAGAATCTATTGTTGCTCTTTTTTTACAAAAATCTAATTTTGGGAATAATTATTATTTAAATATTAAGGTTTTTGTTCAGGGTTCTTTTGGAATATATTATCAAAAAACCAAGGATTTAAAATTTGCTACAAGCGATATTTTAAGAAGGCAACCTAACGAATATAACGATGTATTTGATTTGGAAGTACCACTCGATGATGCTTTTCGAGAAGAAAAATTAGAAGAACTATTTGTTAGTTTTGTTGTTCCATTTACAAACAAAGCTCTTTCTCGAAAACAGATTTTGGATTTAGAGGAAACTAATGAGTTGGTTTTGCTTTCTTCCGTTAAAGAAGAGTTGGAAAAATTGGAAAACACCTGAAAAACTATAGAGCATTTACTTATTTTCAAGCTAATTTGAAGCAGCATACAATATGGAAACTAAAGACTTTAAAAAACTCTTCAAAGATATCGAACCCCATAAGCAAAATATCTGGGATGCGCTTTGCATAGCAGCAACAGCCGAACAGACGGGGAGAAAAACCTAGGCGACTAGCGAGAATCTATTGGATTGCTTTCCGAACTGGTGGCTATTTATGACTCAGGAAGGTGTAGAGCCGACGAATAATCTCGTTCAGCAGGACTTGAAGGCAAATGAGACGGCTCCTGAAATGGCCAGGCAAGAATCCTGCTCGATCACAAAACTGGCCATTTCAGGAGCCGGACATCGCCAGTGAAGCGGAAGCGGAACGTGGACGATGCTAGCGAACCTTGATGTAGTGTTTTGAATTCGAAAGACTATCAGACTCTCTACTTGCCTATTCGATCTATGAACGCTTACCTCCTTGATGAAGGAAGAGGGGGAATAGTTACTAAAATCGGAATATTTCTATAGTGGTTCCACTTGAATTGCACCCTAGAAACCCTAACCTCCTGAAAATGACATATGTCACTTTCAGGAGGTTAGGAACTTGATTGGTAATCTCCTGAAAGTGACATATGTTGATTTTAGGAGATTAGGAACATGGGTCTGTTTCTTGGAAGAAAGCAGGAGTTGAACCGTTTATCTCGTTTGAAGAGGCTGAAAAAGGCCTCTTTGGTCGTGATCAAAGGGAGAAGGAGCCTTCAGCCTTTTAACAACTCATCGATCCGTTTGGTCCATAACTCTAGGGTGCTTTCTATGGGCACTTTTTGGTGTTCCCGGTAGATCTTTGCGATCATCTCCATATAGGGAAAAGGGAGCCAGGTTTTTCCTGCATATTCGGTGAGATAGTACCCTAATGTGTGCTCCTGCCCTTCGGGGTAGTGTTGAATCGCTTTGAGAAAAGAGCGGAAATGGTGCGTCCAAGCCGTTGTTTTTTTGAAATTGTCCGCATCGTCCATAAGGGCGTGCCAAATGTGGGAAAATTCGTTTAGGAAAGGGGAATCTTGGCTCCGATCTTCTCGCTTCAAGGTGTCGAGGATCGATCTCATCCGCAGGAGATGTTTTTGGATCTCTTTTGTCGCTTCGTTCAGCGCCTCTTTTTCTTTTTTTTCTTCAAAGAGCTCCATAAACTTGTGAATGAGATGAGAGAGATAGGCGACGAGGAATGGGGCCTTGTCTTTAGGCGGCTCCTCCTCCTTTTTAGAAAATTATTCTTTTCGCTTGTCCTTAGGGATCGGCTCAACATTGTATTTATAGGGATCATCCCCAGTGGGAGGGATATACGAGTCCATGCGAAACCTGCCTTAAAATAATTACTTTATAAAATGTAGCCATTCATCAAAAGATTTATAAAACTCGACTTTGCAACTTTTTTAGCCCGATTGTGGTATAGAAACCCCTTCCTGGTTAAATAAATCGACTAGTTTGGCCAAGGCCAAACGTCCGAGGGCGTAAGGCCAAGGCTATCGGGCTAAAAAAGTTGCAAAGTCGAGTTAAAAGTTCTCTAACGTTTTTGTCTCATTATAGTGCTTTTCGATTCCGTTCGCGATCTCATCGGGATCGTCCGATAGGTGGATCAAATCAAAATCTACCCCTTTAATGTTATTGCAGGGGAGGACAGTGTGTTTTAACCAGTCGAGGAGCCCTTTCCAATATTCTTTGCCTACGAGGTAGATCGGAAAGTATTTGATTTTTCCTGTTTGGATTAAGGTAAGAGCTTCGAACAATTCGTCCAGGGTCCCAAATCCGCCCGGGAGGACGACGAAAGCTTGGGCATAACGGACAAACATCACCTTGCGGACAAAGAAATAACGAAAATTGAGGGAGAAGGGAGCGTCGATATAGCGATTAGGTTTCATCTCATTAGGTAGGTTGATGCAAAGGCCGCACGATTTTCCTGCCACTTTTTGAGCCCCTTTATTGGCCCATTCCATAATACCGGGGCCGCCGCCTGTAATGATGGCAAAACCTTTATTCGAGATCTTCTGGGCGATTTGTTCCGCCAATTCATAATATTTTAGATCGAGAGGGTTTTGATTAGTAGAGCCGAATATAGCGACAGAAGGGCCTAAAGTGTACATGGTTTCAAAACCATCTACAAACTCCGACATGATCCGGAAGATGCGCCACGAATCGAAAGAATGGGTCGCTTTTTCTAACCGCAAACGTTCGAATTCATGCTCATCTCGATCCATTAAAAAAATCCTTTTGTCAGCCCTTTGCGAGCTTTACGTTTTAAAGCAATTCTAGCTGTGCGGCCATAAGCGACCTCGTGCAGGTTTTCTATCGCCATAAAGGCGGCAGGATCCTCTCGTAAAACGATCTCTTTTAGTCCTGCTAAATCGAGCCTTTCGACGATGATGAACAAAATGTCCCTATCTTCGCCTGAATAGCCCCCTTTTCCTTTAATAAAGGTGAGGCCAAGGCCAAGTTCATGGGTAATGATTTTGCTTAAAATTTCGGGCTTTGAGCACATGATGAGGACCGATTTGAGTTCCTCGAGGCCAGCGATCACAATGTCCATCATTTTAAAGGCGACAATATAGGTCATGAGGGAGCGTAGAGCGATGTGCCAGTCGTTAAAAATCCACCCGTAGGCCGCGAAGATAAAGATGTTGATGAAGAGAACTACCTGACCTACCGTAAACCCTTTTTTCCGGTTGATCAAAATCGCTAAAATTTCGGTCCCATCGGTGCAACCTCCGTGCCGGATGATAAGTCCCGCTCCAGCGCCCAAAATGGCGCCGCCAATCACGATGGCCTCCAAGGGATCGGCCGCAAATGAGGGGAGGGGCTCTAAAAGGGCTAGGAAGAGAGCGAAGAGTAAAATGGCCACGAGCATATGCACAACAAAGGAGCGTCGAATGTACCGATAGGCGAGGTAAATGAAGGGGACGTTGAGCAGCAGAAGAAATAAAGAGAGGTAAGAATTGCCGAATAAACGGGCTAAAATCAGCGATATACCGATTACGCCTCCGTCAATCAATTCATTGGGAATCAAAAATATTCGGATCGACATCGCGGCTAGAAAGGCGCCAAAGGCCATTCCGACGAAGCTAACCGCGTAGTGGATAAGTCTCTGTTGAGTTGTTTGCTGCGTTGCCATGGTATNNAGGACTCGAACCTATGACCACCTGTGTGTAAGACAGGCGCTCTACCAACTGAGCTATGCGCCCAAAATCGAGTACTTATCGTAACCGGAAAAGGGAATTTTTCTCAAGAAATAAGAAATTCTGTGATATGTTTTCCCTATGAAAATGAGGTATTTATGAGATGGATTTTTGGGGCTCTGTTTTTCCTAACCTTCTCTTGTAGTAAGGGGCCGGAGGAAGAATTTCGGCAGCGAGGCGCTAAAATCACGAATGAGATGGCTCAGATGTTAAGCCAGGTTCAGTCGCATGAGCAGCTCCAGGCTCTAGTTCCTCGTCTTAAAAAAAAATTCAATAGTTTAGCCGATTTGCTTCTAGAATTACGCTCCTGTAAAGAAAAGGGGAGTGAAAGTTGGTTTTTAAATGAGTCCACCGAAGAGAGCGAAGCCCTTTTTGCCGAATTGGCTCGCCTTTACGAAATTCCCGGTTGTCGGGAGATTATAGAGGGGGCTCAAGGGGAAGCAATAACGAAATTATACCCAACGTGATTCAAAAGNNTTTTGAATCACGTTGGGTATATACCGCTCGTGAGCAAAAATCGATTCTTGCATCACTAGCGGTATACCGAAAAAACTAGCTGTTAAAAATTTTATTTACAGTCGCTTCTTGCGAAAATAAGGAATTGATCCGATCTTTGTGTGTATCAAAAGCCTGTTGGTCAGTCAAATCTCCCACGTGGATGGGGGCGGCTGTAACATACCCTTGCTCTGCATAGGCGACATCGCTTTCAGGATCCTCTTCGCAACCACCCCAACGTCCTCCGAGCCAATAATAAGGGGTCCCTTCTGGGTGGATTCTCTGCTCCGGATCTTCAACCCAATACCCTTTTCCTTGCCTTGCTAGTTTAAACCCTTTTACCCCTTGTTCGCAGTTGACGGGGAATGTGACGTTTAAAAAGGTGGCTGCAGGCATGGGGTGTTTAAGGACATATTGAATCAGAGGAGAAATATAGGATTTTGTCGCCTCTAACGAGGGGGGCTCGACATCGGAAAAGGAAAAAGCGATTCCGGGAATTCCCTTTAACGCACCCTCAATTACACCCCCTACCGTTCCGCTATACAAGACGGTGCGGCCTGAATTGGATCCTCGGTTAATCCCCGAAATAATGAGGTCGGGTTTTCTTTTAATGATCATGTGAATGGCCATTTTTACGCAGTCTGCGGGGGTTCCGCTAACAGACCAGGCAGAGGCTCCTTCCCAAGGGATTGATTTGACCATCAAGGGGCGGGTCCAAGTGATAGAGAGGCCGCTTCCCGATTTTTCTGAAGAGGGGGCTACTATAGCTGTATCGGCCCATTCATGAACAGATTGCCACAAATGTTTGAGGCCTGGGGCATGAATGCCGTCGTCGTTAGTGATTAAAAGAAAGGGGCGTTTGGTCATAAAATACCTTGTTTATTTATGTTTATGCGGCGAACTTATGGCTCTACGCCAAGTTCCAGCCGCTGGCGCGCTAAAGCAGAGACGCCCATTATCGCTATAATTCCAAAGACATAGCCCGGGACTAGAGAGGGGATTTTCCAATCGTATAGCGCATTGAAGTAGGGCCAAATGGCTGCCGTAAGCCCCCCCACTAAAATACCGGCAAACGCTCCATATTTATTGACGTTTTTCGCATAGAGAGAGAGGATCACAAGCGGACCAAAGGCCGATCCCAATCCTGCCCAAGAAAAAAGGACAAGTTTATAGATGGTGCTGATTTTGTAAAAGGCGACAATGTAGGCAACTAGGGCAATCACAACCACGCTGGAGCGGGAAACCCAGAGAAGCTCCTGAGGCGATGCGTGCTTGCGGAAAAGTCTTTTATAAAAGTCTTCCGATAAATTGGAGGCCACCACCAGAATTTGAGCCGCCATCACATTGGTCGTGGCAGCCAAAACGGCGCAAAGGACAAGCCCTGCAAAAAAGGCCGGAAGGGTTTTTTTGACGATGTGTAGGGTGATCTGCTCGGGATCCGCCAATCCTTCAGGAAAAATGTAAACACCGATCAATCCGATAAACGTAGCTGCGGTCAAAGCGATCGCTTGCCAGCTGATTCCTAAACATTTCGCTTTGCTCATATCAGTTACGCGCCGAATCCCCATAAACTTGGTGATGATATGGGGTTGCCCGAAATAGCCCAAGCCCCACTCGGCCATCGTCAATAAAATGAGGATAATTGTATGGATCGAATAGTCGGGGAGCAAAGAGGTGGAAAGATGTTTGGCTTCGATCGCGTCTAAAACGGGCTGTATCCCCCCAATCCGATTGAAAAGTAACAACGGAATGAAAACGATAACCCCTAACAGGAAAAACCCTTGGAATAGGTCGATCCATGCGATCGTTCGGTATCCTCCCATAAAGACATAGGCAACGACAACGAGCAAGCCAATCGTAATGCCGGCTAAATAGGAGAGGTTAAATAGCGTCTCCACCAAAATTCCCAATCCCACTAATCCCGATGAGATATAAAAAAGGAAAAATAAGATCGACATAAAGCCGGAGACTAAACGGATACTGCCCGATTTATCGGCATAACGGCTTTCAAAGTAAGAGCTCAGAGTTAAACTATTCGATTGTTCAGTTACGGTTCGCAGTTTTGGCGCTATGAAATGCCAATTCAAGAACATAAAGAACGTGAGGCTAATAGCGGCCCAAGCAGAAAAAACCCCTCCTCCAAAAATCGCCGCTGGATAGGCTCCAAACAGCCAGCTGCTCATATCGCTAGCGTGAGCGGAAAGGGCTGTTAGCCAAAAATTTAGAGATCGATTTCCGATTAAAAAATCGGTATCCGATTTTTGCTTCTGATAGGACAATAAGGCTATCCCTAGCAAAACAACGAAATAACCGATAAAGGTGGCCAGCTCAAGAAACATACGGTGCTTCCTGTAAAAAGTTGAATACGCGGCCGTAGAAGTTTTTACACATGTGCATTATACCACAATCGGTCAATAACTTGGAATTT
>PLXF01000094.1:0-10504 GCA_003151315.1 Parachlamydiales bacterium | reverse complement strand
AAAGCCCAAAAAAGGACCTGCGTTATAACGGAAAATATATAGCCGCTTGAAACGGAAGCAGTATATTTCGACTCATACCTTTTGGGTGGATATAGGCTCAAGTTTTTTCCGCTGAAGAAAAAGAAATAACCCGCCCGCAACGATTCCCAGAAATATTAAGGGGATAGCTGCCGCTGGGGTCCAGCCTGACGTCTGATAGAGCCAAAGACCCAAAGCAGGGGCGGGAGCTCCTAGCAATCGGGAGCCGATCGCGGTTCCTACAGCGACAAGCAAAAACCGGTGTTTAGAAGAAGAGAGCTCATACGCCCAGGAATAAAAAGGGGCGGCCAGAGCGACCCCCAAGACGGTAAGAACTAGCCGGACAAATAGCGCAGCCCCCATGGTTGCCCCTTCCAACAACTGAAAGAGGGGAATAGACAAAATGGTGATCGCTCCCATCGCCACGAGCATCAATTTCTCTTGCGAAACTTTCTTGGCAATCCAGCCAAAGAGAGGCAAAAGGAGGAGATCTAGTCCCAAAATCCACGTATTTAGCTCCATCGCTCTACTTTTTGAAAGGGAGCTGACAAGAGGTAAAAAACCGTTCATAAAAATCGTGACGAGATAGTAGTTGTAATAGGAAAAACCGGCCACGCAGCAAATCGCTAAGACGCTCAGCCACTCCTTCCCTAAAATAGCGAACGGATTGGCTATTTTTTCCCCTATATCCGCCGTCTGATCCCACCTTAAAGCGGCTCCCACAGCGCCCGTTAAGGCTCCACCCCAAAATAACCAGCGCCATCCTTCGCTCCAATAGGAGACTAAGAAAGAGCCAATTAAAATGCCCAGTATGCCCGCCGCGTCAAAGAGGCTGCTGGCTATACATCTATTCGCAGGGGCCGCCTTATCTAAAACTAAAAGTACCCCGCCTGTCGTTTCAGCAGCAGCGAAAAACCCCTGAAGAGCGCGAGCCAGAGCCAGCAGCAAAGGGGCCCAAGCGCCGATTTGTTCGTGGGTGGGTAAACACCCAATACACCCTGTCGCAGCCGCCATTCCGAATAGAGAAATCGACAGAGCTCTTTTTCTTCCAAACTGATCCCCCAACCACCCCAAGATAAGAGCTCCGGCAGGCTTAGACAGAAAGCCTACGGGAAGTAAAGCGTAGGTAGAGATAAGAGAAAAAGTGGGATTGTCAGATGGGAAAAATAGGGGAGCTAGAAAAGGGGCTAATAGGCCAAAGAGAGCTGCGTCATAATGCTCGAGTAAATTCCCCACTAAACCGATCCAAAAAGAGCGGCTACGCATCATTTTCTCATCGCTTTATCGGATCCATAGAGGAGTCCCGCTTTTGCCAAATTGCTTCTCGCGTGGGGGAAGTGCTCTTCCATCGCCTGAATTAATTGATCGACCACTTTTCGTTTCGAATTTTGTCCAACAGGACATTGGCACGTAATCCGCGCAAATCCATATTGGCGGGCAAACGTGCGAATCTCTTCTTCTCCGATATAAATTAAAGGTCGGATAATCGTTATCCCGTAATCATGCATCGGCACCTTCGGCAGGTTAGCGGCAAATTCGGCCTTATGGAGTAAATTCAATAAAAGAGTTTGCGCGCTGTCGTCTCGGTGGTGTCCAAAAGCGATTGTAGTGGCCCCCACCTTTTTCGCCGCCTCGAAAATGAGACGCCGCCGCTCCCTAGAACAGCGGTAGCATTCTAAATCTTCCCTTTTTTGGGTCGATTCACAGGTGATAAAATCGACCTCCAGCTCCTGGCAGATCCCCCGCAAAAAGGAGCCCGATATGCCTGAGCCACAGGAAAATTCCCCATCGACATGGATTGCATGGATAGTAAAAGGGGGAAACCCTCGACCTCGAACGGCATGGAGCAGGTAGAGTAAAGTTAGGCTATCTTTTCCGCCGCTTAAGGCGATTGCGATCCGCTCCACATTTTTGTCCAAGAGATCGAAATCGAAAAGGGCCTTTCTCAGGCGGCTTTCCAACTCTTTCCCTAAGGCGGTCCAGGGTGGTTTAGCAATAGGTACATGAATTTCCATAGAGGGACCATTTTAAACCTATCCTCTATGCCCGTCAAGACAAGATGGACTCTAAGAACACACTTTGTTATACTCCGGTATTTTACAGCGGGTAAAATCAAATCTATGAAAAAGATCGGTCGAAACGACCCGTGTCATTGCGGCTCGGGAAAGAAATTCAAAAAATGTTGTGAAAGCAAAATGCTCGGAGGGCGTTTTATAGCCTCCAAGCTGGAAAAAACGGCACCTTTAGCGGGAAAAATTTCCAACCTAACCGGTTTTTTTCACGCCAAAGTTTCTGAGATTGCGAAGCCATCGGAAACGACAAAACCGATTAAAACAGACGCTCCGATTTCCGAGGAAAAATCCCCCGAAAATCCTCCAAATCCCGAGAGGAAAGAACCCTAGAATTTACATTTATAGTTGAGCTTTAAGGCTCGATTATTTAGAATAAAATGCTTCGCGCTGGCGTAGCTCAATTGGTAGAGCGCCCGACTTGTAATCGGACGGTTGAGGGTTCAATTCCTTTCGCCAGCAAATTCATTGGCCCTTTGTATGCCTGACAAAGGGATCCATCAACCACAGGCACCGATTCAATTCGGGGGTGTCGCATAGCGGCAATTGCAGGGGACTGTAAATCCCCCCTCTTCGGANNCTGGTTCGAGTCCAGCCGCCCCCAAATCTTATTCCCTGGGACTTATGGAAACGTTAGCGAACCCGAGATTAACGAGGTCCTGGATTTTGTCCGCCCCTTGTCCAACTTTTCTGTGTTTGAAGAACAGTTGATTCTTTTGAGAGGAGTAAACTTGACTTCATTTTCAATGAAAGCCATTCTGAATATTCAAGTTTTTTGCTTAGCCTGTTTTCCCTGCTTGTCTTTTGCTGCCCTAGAAAATTTTTCAGATATCAAGGAACCTTCCATGACTACTATTACTGCACCCGCCATTAACACCCCTCAATTTATCCAATCTGTCGACGACTCCATTCGTATTATCGAAACCTACTTCAAAAATTTCGAATCTCTTACTAAATCTGAAGAGTGGAATGAGATTCTTATCTCAGGCACAGCTGCCTTAGAAGCTGCTAGGAAGTCCGGAAGACCTCAAGATGAGGCGAAAATTTATGTTCAGCTCACTTCGGCAGCTTTCTACTTGGGTGATTATGATCAAGCTCTCGTATACGCTAATCGTTGCCATGAATTGTCAGAAAAATTTGAAGATCCAGCCCTTTTTGTTCGGGCTCTTTATCTAGAATCGGCTGTTCATCGCGCTACAGCCGGAAAAAATGGGGAACAGGCGTCCTATATGCGCGCTGTTCAGGTTGCAGAAGAGGCCCTTACTGTGTACCAAATGAAGGGGATTGACAATAGCAGTTTACAGGGAAAGGTGTATTTTAACTTGGGCGCAGCTCATGCAGACAATCCTGAGGGTGATTTAGTAAAAGCGGGGGTGGCTTACGCAAAAGCGCTTCAGTGCTATACCCTCGCACATGCAACCGACGACCTCATTCGTACCAGTATTCGATTAGGCAAGGTTTACCTCCTTCAAAAAAGATACGATCTTACGCAAAAAGTGATCAATGAGGTCCGTCCTCAAATAGAGACCGAACGCCTTGCAATGCATGTCGATTATCTGGAAGCACAACTTAAGATTGCTGTGGATGATGTCGATGAGGCGATTAAAATAGCCAAAACTGGACTTGTTCGAGCACAAGCCCTGGGAGCCAAAGAAGATGAATCGCGTTTCATATCTCTATTGCAGAAGATATACTAGCAGTGGCTTGAAAAGTTGAATATTTCCCTTGTCAACGCATCTGCCTTGACTTAACATATCCTGCTGAATCCTGGGAGAAACCTTTTTTCATTCAAAATCAAATCGCTCCTTTTTTCGACATCGCCAGCACAATCATTTCTCATCCTAGAGTAGAAAAATACACCTATCTCGGTGATGTGGTAAGAGAAAATAGCGTTGCGAGGGATGTCGAATGGCACAAAATTGGCACATTGACAGGTAAAGACTAGCGGTGTCGCCAGTTTTTGTACGGCGAAGTAGAAATGTCTAACTATTTAATCTTTACTTCGTTAGAAGTTTTACAACATTGTACGGTATTGTGGGGGTTGTGACTGTAAATCCCCCCTCTTCGGAGNNCTGGTTCGAGTCCAGCCGCCCCCAATTTCTCATAGAGGAAATGCCCTCAAAAACCCACCGCTTGTTATGCCCTTTTGGATCCTAATGGGACGCGGGTGGGACAGCAATAACTTATTTTAGCCCGTTTTCAATGCTGAAGCACACTCTTTTCACAACACCCACGACAAATAAATCGCGGAAAGCTGAAACCGGCCAACGGGTGAAAATGTGGCTATTTTTAAGTCTGTTAAAATTATTAATACGTTGAGAAGAACGCATTTTATTGATACAATGCGAGCAAATGTGAGGATACTATGTCTATAGTCAATAATCTGCATTATTCAGACCCTTCTATTACTTTTCCCAAAAAAGATCTCGCAGAAGGAGAGCAACGATCTGAAAAGTTGTGTTTATGGACAAATCCTTTCACAGGAACCGATTACTGGACGATTCAAACAAAACTGAACGGGGAAATCATCAAAACCCAAAAAGGAAAGGGTCAGGTTCCAGAAGAGTATCTCTATCTCTATACGAGATTCTTTTTATACGAGGTTCATCGTTACAGATGGCTCCCTTCAGACGCTGCCATTGAATTTGAAATAAAAGGTGTGACTTTGTGGGGTGAAAAGACCATANNATTGGTGCGGTCGCTGTTGCGTCCATAGCCGGATTCGTCGCCTTGGGCTCAAAAGCATTTAGGCGTTAAGAATTCATACACCTCTGATTCTCCTCCAGAATTGTTGGGCACTAACTTTTGCACCTTTTGAACCCTATCTTGCTCAAGATTTCCAAAATGCGCGACTCATTTACTCAGCGCAGCAACCCGAACGTTTGAGGGTGAGTCTCCAATCATTGTGCTGCCATGTCCTCGATGGGAGGAGGGGGTGATCGTAACGTGAATATTCTGTCCTAAATCGTTCAAGAAGCGGAAAAGTCTTTCCAGAGAAAAGTTGGTTAAATATCCCCGAAGCAACCGAGATAGTTTTGGTTGATCAATTTTGAGAATCTTCGCAGCTTTGGCCTGGGTCAATTTCTTTTTCTTAATGACGCGCCGGATCTCAATAGCGATCTGGGATTTAGCTAATGCTTCTTCTGGGTTAGGAAGTCCGATGTCGGCAAATACATTGCCTGAGCTTTTAGTATATTCGATGTTTCCGAGGTGTTTTGGTTTGAGTTTTGGCTTTTTCACACATTCATACTCTTGTAAAGCGCCTCATAGAACCTTGGCCAAGGAAAGTTTATCTGCCGAGAGCTGCGACTCGAGCAGTGCTTGGTGAGTCACCGATCATAGTGGAGCCCTGGCCATGATGGGCGGAAGGTGTGATTTTGATGTAGATATCTTGGCCAAGATCATTGAGGAAGTTGATTTCTTATCTCACTCGGTTTAAATGCTTTAAGTGGTTTTGCGAGGAGCAATCTCTTTAATGCATTGATATTCATAGTGATACGATCTTGCTTAAAAATATCTTCCATTGATAGTCAACGACTTCTGATTACAAAAAATCTGATATTTTTAAAAACGCTAATAAAATAATATTAATAGTTTGATTTTTTGTTAAATTAATATTATAATTATAATTAAATAAACATGAGTTTTTTAATTATGGTTAGTTCTGTCTCGTATTTTAATCCTTGTTCTGACGATCCTGAACTTCATTCAATTGAGGATTTCGCTTATCTGTCCCCCTGGAGAAAGGTTGCAACCATTATCGCTACCGCTTTTGCTTCCTTAGGCTTAGGAATTTGCGGGGTAGNNCTGTATACAAACTCTCTGATAAATATACGGAAGAGGAGATCGAAAAGTTTCATAATAAGACGACTTTTATCGGATTGAATTCTTTACCGAGATATCCAAAACAGCGATTAGTTGTCGAAAACAACCACTGTATGCTCATCGATGATCTAGTAAAAAATTATCAAGAGACAAATAAATTAGAAAATCCTTATACAAGAGCCGCTTTATCTCATGATCTTCTCTCGAGTCCTCTCTTTAGTTCTGTCTTAAAGGCCACAGCGAAGTATCAATCAGAGATCGCATCTAAAATCACTCCCGAAACTAGAAGACAGCTAGCCCTGCTCGTAAAGGGATTGATGAATCCAATAGAAATTTATCGGAGTGGAGAAGATCTTCCAATAGCTCAACAAGCTTATCTGACATTCAATGACTACTATCAATCTTTAGGCGATGAAGAACGGACGGCTCTAAATGAATATAGAATCCAAGGATATAGCTTCATGCTCCCAGGTCTTTCAGGTATGTCTTCAACGACTTTCGGTACTTTATATGAATCGATGGATCGCAGCTGCGCCCACTCGGTTGCGGGTTCCTTCATCCAGACGCTGCTTCAGTTAAACCCACAAACCGAGTTCGATTGTTCCGAGTGTGGGACTATGGGATCAATCGTCGCGACGTTCAAGTCCAGAAATCGGTGTGATTAATCAATAGTAAATCCCCCTTCTTCGGAGTTCGGCGGTTCGATTCCAGCCGCTCCAAAAATCCATAGATAAAGTAGCTCTGAAAATGAAACTCAAAAACTGACCCTACTCCTGAACCCTGTTAGAGGGGGCTGGTTAAATCAGATGGTGTATTTTTTACTTGCCTAGAGCTGCGATTCTGGCATTAGAAGGAGAATCTCCAATCATCGTGCTGCCATGGCCTGAATGGGACGCTACGATGGAGATATAGACGTCTTGGCCGAGGTCGTTGAGGAAGCGAAGGAGGCGTTCGAGAGAGAAGTCTTCAAGATAGCCACGGAGAAGCAGGGAGATTTTGGGTTGGGTGATTTTGAGGATTTTGGCGGCCTTGGCTTGGGTCAGCTTCTTCTTCTTGATGATGGTTTGAATTTTGAGGACAATTTCCGATTTAGCGAGAGCCTCTTCAGGATTATCGATGCCGAGGTCGGCGAATACATTGCCTGAGCTTTCGGTATATTCGATGTCGCCGAGGCGTTTTGTTTTGAGTTTTGGCTTTTTCATGCGTTCATACTCTTGTAAAGCGCCTTTGCTTCCTTCAGGCGAGTGTTTAAAAGATCGAGTTCTTGCTTAGGTGTAGCAATACCCGATTTTGATTTTTTTTGAAACGCATGAAGTACGAACACGCACTCCTTCATCTCAATGGTATAAATCACTCTATAGGTTCCGCTCCCATCGTTTTCGCGGATTTCTTGTACACCTGCGCTGCCCATGCCGGATAGAACCTTGGCATGGGGATGCAGCTTGCCTTCCTGTGCAGAAAACAGTGCATGTCCCATTGCCCGTCTCACAAGGTCGGGGAAGTCCATCAAATCCTTGTAGCTCGACCCGATCCAAAATACCTTCTTAATCGACTTCTTCAAACAGCGCCTGTTTGCTTTTAAAAGCTAGAATATACCTGTTCAGTAATATTTAAGTCAAGGTAGAAAAGGGACACAGGTGGGACAGCAAGACTCAAAAATTGTTCGTTAAAAATAAAAGTTACCAACGAAATACAACACATAACATATTTAGGATTAGATCGATAAGCGCTGTTAATAGAGGGGATGAATTGGCTTGCCCAGGACTGTAAATCCCCCCTCTTCGGAGTTCGCCAGTTCGAGTCTGGCCGCCCCCAATTTCATAGAGGAAGTGAACGCAAAGCTTCCTCCAAAACCCTCCCGTTCTCCAAAAATTCTCCATTACTCTACTAAACTGGGCTAAAAGAAGAAAGGGACTTTTATACTACAATCGGCCAAGAACTTGAAATTTCAGCAGCGTCAAAGTACCCTAGAATCTTTCGATCGCAACCCGCCCTGTATTNNACAGAGCGGGTTGCGAAGCTTCGCGGTCGAAGGATTCTAGGGCACTTTCACGCAGCTCAAATTTCAAGTTATTGACCGATTGTAGTATAGGATGGGTATTCTTGTTTCCACAGAAGAAAATGCTATGCGAGGGCACTGTCAAAACTGACGAAACCTATTTGCGGTTGAGCTTTTACTGAGGTCAAATTTATAATGTTTTTCCTTAACTTACAGATGGACCTAAGCCGGGGATCAGGTCAGCGCCAGTAAGCAAGATTTTCATGTTAATTTTATGCTATATCAGGAATATAGAAAAAAAGAATGCTAATGTTCTATAGGGGCATAAATGAAAAGCGGTGGGATTAAGTTATCAAAGTTGCCTTGTATTGACGGAAAATATTTGTATCGCGGAACCCTGTTTTCATTGAACAAACCAATTAAATCAACCGCTAAAGGAAAGAAAATGATGGTTTTGGCGAGCAAAATGGTCAGGGGGGAGCGGAGAGTAAAATTAATTCATTTTGGTGCTCTGGGTTATGGACATAACTATAGTGAAAAAGCGAAAAGAAGCTATTTAGCTCGCAGTGCGCAAATTAGAAACAAGGCTGGGCAACCGACAAGAAATGATCACTGGAGTGCAAATTATTGGGCCCGGAAAATTTTATGGCCTGCTAACAAGCCTGCACGAGGACCTAGATCTACCTGAAATTTCTGCCAGTTGAAAGTTGAGTAAGGAAACTAGGTTGCCCTAGTTTCCTCCTCTAAGAACCGTACGTGATAGTTTCCCATCATACGGCTCAAGCCTCTCTTAAGGCTCATATCACCCGGCTACCATTTTTTTTCTCATCTTTTCCCTTTCCCGTTTTATGAAATATTTTTTAAAATCGGGATCGTATGGCGAAGCTTCCGCCCTGACCTTCACGTGTCTTTCGATCTTCGTGTGTTGAGCCAGAGTGAGAAGGATACGGGATTCTTGCTTTCCCGCTTTCACCTTCGAGTAGAAGCACCACTTTCTGAGTCCCAAGGTAGTGTAATACCTTTTCCGGACCCAGGATGCTCCTCCGTTCTGATGTCGCCTTTTGCCCCACTTCCAAACTATCCAGAAAATGCTGTTGTCTAAGTAGCTGAACGTCGCTTTTGNNGTTCACGTTCAGGTATTTGATCAGGTTTTCCGTTTTGACCGCGCGCATCGACTTGACCGTTCCTCGGATGTCGTCTAGAAAGGATTTGATCCCTTTCTTTGCGGGCTTAATGAGGAGTTTGCCCCCATATTTACGCGCATTAAATCCGAGAAAGTCGAACCCTTTCTACCAAGTGGCAGAAAGGGGATTGATTATTGCGAAATACTCCTACTATTGCGAGAGGACTTCAATTCCATTAACCATACAATTGTGAACAACAGTAATGAATTCTATCAGAATATTGTTATTTGTTACGTTTACAGGAAAGCTAAGGTCTAAAGGTATCGCAAACCCAACTTCTTTAAATATATCAAGATTTGAAAGAACCGGTACTCCATTAATATACACATTGAATACACGTGCCCCTACAGTTTTAAAAGCGATTTCTGCGAACTTTAAAATAACATATTTAGGTCCATTCGAAACAGGTATGTTATATGAAAAACTGCCACATCGCCCCGTTCTATAAACTCCAAGGCAAGTTGGCAAACCAGTACTTATATATGCTCCACCACCTGAATGATACTGATCAGAATGCCAAGCTAAACCGGTGCATGAGTCTGTAAGTGCACCACCGCCAGCATTTATATAATATCTGCTTGCGGTATTATTCACCGTTACGATCCCAATCATATCGTGAGCAGAAGCGCCCAAGGTGTTATATGCAATTACTGTAAGCACATGTTGTCCATTTGATACCGTAGTTGCATTAAGTGTAGCTGTATAAGGTGCAGTTGTATCTGATGCTATCAATGTAGAGTCTACATAAAAATCTACATGCGCAATGCCCACAGGATCCGTAGCATTTGCTGTGATATTAATTGTACCATTAACTGTCGCGCCATTTGCTGGTGAGGTAACACTTACTATTGGAATGTCCTGTAAAGGCTGCGTTAAGCCGGCAAATAAATTGGCTCCGTTAAAAGAACCCCATCCCGAAGCATTATCATAACCTGGACCAGCTTGATAAAATAAATTGTTTCCCATTGTAACATCATGATAATCCGCTGTCTGCAAGGTTGCTGTAGTCCCAATAGCATAAAGTGAGGGATTCGCAAACCCTAATACCGACATTTGAGCAGCCTGGCGCTGTTGGTTAACAAGAGCGGTAAAGGCCGCCCAGAGAGGAGCTGCACAACTTGTCCCGCCATATATAAACCATTGCCCGTTGTAAAAAATGGAATAGCCTCTAAATTGATCTGAATTTAGCGAAATATCAGGTACGTTTCGATTGGTCGTTGAATATACGGTAGAGACGTTTGTTTGCCATGAGGGGATTGGCCATATGCTGCTCACACCGCCTCCGCCAGCTCCATTGCCAAGGCCGTCGTTCCAGACCGTTTCACTCACATAAGCGCCAGTATTTCCATCCACGGTAAGGCTGGTCCCTCCAACTCCAACCATGTAAGGTTGAGAAGCTGGATCATCTA
>PLXF01000102.1 GCA_003151315.1 Parachlamydiales bacterium | reverse complement strand
TTCATTCGTATGGGGATCGATCAGTTCGGGGAATGTGCGGAGTACCTCAACAACCTCACCCGCCCTTTCGCCGCAAGCCACAATCACGACAATATCCACATCGGAATATTTAGATAAGTGGTGCTGCATAACCGTTTTACCAGCTCCAAATGGGCCGGGAGAACAGAATGACCCCCCTTTTAGAATGGGAAATTGGGTATCTAAAATTCGCAGACCCGTACCCATCATCCGGTAGGGGCGAATTNNAGGCCATTTTTGGTACATCTTAATTTCGACGGGACGACCATTTTCCGCCTCGCCGCTGGCTAAAACAGTATCTACAGAATAAGATCCTGCGCGAGCCACGTGCCCTATTTTGACCGTTCCGAAATGGGAAAACGGGACCATAATCGTATGCTGAAAGCGCTCTTCCTGCACATATCCGATCGAATCGCCCCGTTTTAGGATATCACCTGGCTTTGCCGTTGGGGTAAAATCCCACATTTTTTTCCGATCAAGAGGGGGAAGGTAGACGCCCCGTTTGAGATAGACACCCGTTTCACTCGCAACCCCTTCGAGCGGATTTTGTAGACCATCGAATATCGAAGTGAGAAGGCCTGGCCCCAGCTCTGCTTCTAGCAGGTGGTTATGAAATTCAACCGGAGTATGCAGTTTGATACCACGTGTATCTTCAAAAACTTGCAACTTGGCATCTTTGCCTGCAATTTCAATCACCTCTGCCAAGAGAGATTCATTTCCAATTTTGACGTGAGCCATCTCTCCTTGGCGAATATTCCCTTCAAACCGGACATGGATCAGGTTGCCAAAAGCTTGCACCACTTGTCCAACTGCATGATTTTTTTTCATTAGATTTCCTTGCTCAAATCATCCACTAGTCTCAATCCCTTATCCCGGTTCATCGAATCCCATGCCTCAACAATCATCAAACGGGCGAAAAAACCGAGGATCCGGTCAATTGAAAAACTGGGGAAATTTTCTTCAATTTCTAAAATCCGATCGAAGCGATACTGCAAAATTGCGCGATGCAGCTTCAAAGGTTCTGCACTATTTTCCACAAACAGCGCTTTTAAATCTTCGTATTCTTGCGGAGGGGTGTATTGGGGAGAATCCCGCTGCGCTAAGATCTGCATGACAAGGGGATCGGTGAGATCTTCAAACTGAAGCTCTCGAACCAGGTCTCTCCCCATCTGTTTTGCTCGAAGAGCTGTTAAAACTAGTCGAATTTCCCGCTCCATCTCATAATAGGCTTTTAAAAATCCCTCAAGTTGAGGGATAGTTTCCCTATATAAAGAGGCATAGAGAGAAGAAAAGTGGTTAAGCCGCTCAGCCGTTGTATCATAGCGATCGAGAAAGTCGTTGAGAAAAGGGGGCAATGAATCGCGCACGAGGAGAGCCTCTTCCAATTCTTTTGCCCGAAAACGGCCCCGGTCACTTAAAGGCAACCCTAACCAAAAGGCGCGGATATTATCTAAGTTGTCAGCCAGCAAAAGCTGCGACACCTTCTCCTTATCTCGAGATGACAAGTTCATCTCCAAAAGATCCATGGTCTCTTGGAAAGAGGTTTCCCTCTTAACTCCAATAGCCAAAGAAGGAAAGGCTGCCAGGATAAACGGGTAGCGGTTCATAGGGGTCACACGTTAAAAATCAGATCGCGAAAATCGCGTCGGATATATTGAGAGATCAACTCCCGGACAACCTGGTCCGAAATATCGATGGTGATCTGCCGCCCTGTCAGACGGATCTGAACCCCTCCATGAAAATCCCCCACAACAACAGTGTGGCCCCGAAGCCGTTCAAGGATGTGGGTAGAGAGCATGGAATTGATTGTGCGAGGAGAGACGTTTTTGGGAATAACCGCCTCAAAATCCTCTTCAATCCCCTTAGATTCCATAGACTTCATAAAACTGGAGAGTAAATTGGCAATCACCTGGGGATTGCTCATCTCCTTATCTAAAATCGAGGTCAATTCCCGATTAAAGAGCTCGTTTTCGATCTTTTGCTTGAGGAGCTCAATTCCTTGACGGCAAGCTAAATGCATGGAAGATTGAAACACTTTTTGCTTCTCTTCGATCTCTCTATCGGCAGCGGCCAATCTCGCTTCAGCCTCCCGTTTAGCCCCTGCAACAATTTCAGATGCTTGCATATGAGCATTTTCGACGACCTCTCGAGCCTCTTGTTTTGCCGGCTCAAGCGTCTCTTTTTTCAGAATATCGCAGATTTTCTGGATCTTATCTTTGCCTGTTTCCAAACCTTTCATAGGGCATCCTAAATCATTAACAAACCCCCGATTTTACAGAGAACCCGATTTTATGCACCAACAACTTTCAAAACCTGCGAATAAAAAAATTAGAAAAATCCCCCTTTTTCCTCCGGCCTCTAACTTCATACGACTCAACGATATGTATTTTTTTTGATAAATTGTGGAAAAAAAAATTGAAAACAGATATGAATAAAGTTTCCGATGCGTGAGGTCTATTCCCAACGTGGTTCTAGCCCTGCGCCACCAAATAGGATAAAATGCTCTAACTAGGAGATGCATATGAAAAAATTCACCGCTTTATTGGCAGTGGCAGCATTATTTGCTGGAACCTCTGTACAAGCCCAAAACATGAACGCTGGCGGCAACGCGGCACGTGGTTCAGGCGCAAACGCTGGACGTTATACAGCTAACGACGCATTCGCCTGGGGCGCTTGCATCGGTTCTTTAGCTTTAGTAGGAACAGTTGTTGGCCTAGTAGCCAGCGCAGGTTCCAATTCACCCGCTACTTTCTCTCACTAAGAGAAAAGCATTTCCGGCCCTATTTCTGGGGCCGGCATTACTCTTCCCGTTTCCTCAACTTTGCAACTTTTTTAGCCCGATTGCCTTGGCCTTATGCCCTCGGACGTTTGGCCTTTGCCCAAACTAAATGGGCAAGGCAATCGGGCTAAAAAAGTTGCAAAGTCGAGGTTAAGAAAATCTCTGGAAGTTTTTTCATGTCCCTAAATCAAACAAAACATCCCTTCTCCAATAAAGGAAGAACTTGGGCTAAAAAGTCCTCTTCTCCTGCATAACTTCCCGTTAAGACCTGAGAGCGGAATTGCTCTAATTCCTTGTTTTGTCGAAATTGAAAACTCGCTATCTGTTTCAGTTTGTTGATGCGGGTTCTCAAAGGCCACTCCTCGGGAAAATTGGCGATAAAAGTGGAAAAGAAGAGATGGAGCGACTCCAATGTTTTTACAAAAGGCTGCCCCGAAAAAGAGGAGCGGATCTCGTGAAAGGTCCAAGGGTTGGTCACAGCGCCTCTCCCTATCATCAACGCGTCACATTTTGTCTCTCGTAACATCCGGTGCGCGTCAGCTACGGTCAAGATGTCGCCACTGCCAACCACGGGTATCGAAAGGAGCTCTTTAGCTTGGGCGATAAGATCCCAGCGGGCAGGAGGGCCATAACCATCGAGCTTAGTTCGGGGGTGCAAGGTTAAAAAAGAGATGCCACTTTCTTGTGCCGCTAATAGATTTTCTCGAAAGAGGGATATATCGGCAAAACCGGATCGCAGCTTAGCGGTCACCGGGACATCGACGGCCTTTACCAAAGCGGCCGCTATCTCATATAAAAGGTCAGGCGTTTTTAATAGGCTCGAGCCTGCCCCCCGCCCTGTTACCGTATTGGAGGGGCATCCGCAATTCAGATCGATCTGAGGGGCGCCGCGAGCAACGAGCGCTGCGGCCATATCAGCCATGGATACGGGGTCGGAGCCCATAATTTGAGCGGCTAATGGGATCGGACTGATTTCGTCGGCCATGTACCGTTTACTCAGACTTGGAACATGAGCATTAGAGGGAACTCGTAAAAATTCGGTACACGCCAGATCGAAGCCCCCAACTGCGGCCATCGCTCTCCGAAAAGGGCGATCTCCCACCCCTTCCATCGGGGCTAAAAGAAGAGAGGGGCAACCAAAAATATCTTTATGTAGTATGCTTTTTTTTAAAATAAAAGAATCCATTTTGAACTGTAAAAACTCATATATTTATGGTATAGTGTAGGGCATGGAAGGGAGAACTGCAAAGCTTTATCAATGGGCCACTCAGAAAGCGAATTCTAAACTCGCTTACCTCTGGGTAGGCGTACTATTTACCCTGGAATTGCTCCTCTTTATCCCTTTAGACGCGGTTTTAATGTTTTTCTGCCTCCAAAATAAGCAAAAAACTTTTTACTACGTGCTGATTGCAGCGGTGGGCTCAACCCTTAGCGGTATAGCGGGTTATCTTTTAGGCCACTTCTTGTGGGATTTAATCGGCCCCTATGTAGTGCCCCAGTTCATTTCAACCGTCTTCTTTGAACGCCTTTCGCTTCATTTTCAGCAATATGGAAACTGGGCGATTTTCTTCGGGTCGCTGCTACCCTTTCCTCTGAAAGCCCTTAGCCTTACCGCTGGCGTATTCCATTTCGGACTATTCCCGTTTATCTGCTGCCTATTTGCGGCACGGCTCCTTCGTTTCTCTCTCGTCGGGGGAGCGATGGTTCTTTGGGGAGAACGGGTCAGAAATTTTCTTGATCGCCACTTCCACAAAATTTTTCTTCTCTTGGGCGCCAAAATTATTGCTATCTTTCTCTTCTTTTGGATGTTGCAGTAATTCCTCTTCCGATCGAGGCATCTTTCTATCAGACAAATAGCGAGTTCCCTTTTTTTCCGGAGATTGCAAGAGAGGAGGCTCGAGCGAAAATCTCTGCGGCGATGGGTCTCTTTTCCACGAATGATGCATCCCATCATCTGCTGTGAGCAATCTAATCCGAACATCCCAAGGGGGCGTAGGAGTAATGGGACTACCCGTACGACCACAAGGGCTGGATGCATTCGAATCGGAAGAAGCGTTCAGGCGACTATCATCTCGCGGATCTTTTGGGTGCAATAATTCCTCTTCGGTCTCAGCTTGTTTGTAATGTGCAAAAAAAGTCCCTAACTCTTCAATGACTGCGCAGCCCGCTTGTGACGAGGCGTGAAAGATCCGATCGTTGATCATCATCCCCATGTGATTTGTCCGTATAGCCTTATTATTTTGAGCAAAAACTATATCCGCTGTCTCTACTTGGCTCGAGTCTATACGTAAAAGAGCCCATTCTCCACATCTTTTACTCATAAGTTTATAAGGCATATTTTCCACAAACGCCCTCGGCAAGGACTTTCTTATAGACTCTCTGAATATCCATGCGATAGCAGTGGCGCAGCTCGTTTTTTCTGGAGCATCGCGGAGACGGACTCCTAATTGATATTGTGATTTCAGTTCCACTAGCTCTTCAGCTTTTTTTTGTATCAATTCTTTAGCTTCCTCGGTGAGCTGAGGATAACGAAAAATGAAAAGGGTCAGGGCGCTAATAATAACCTCCAAAAAATTGAAAATTTTATGTCGTTATCGATTAAAAATCAACCGTTAGCGACCTTTTTCTTTATCCTCGTTAAAAAAATCGATCCGGAGTAATCCTCATCGAATGTTTTTATGTCTGGATTAGGTGTTTCATACCCTACAATTTCGAGATAGATCCACCGATTCTCATATTTCATCATATACTGCGCGCGGCTAGCTTCGTAACTTTTGGGGACCTTAGAGTGACCCATCTTTCAACGATCGTTCCTCGGCCATATTGCGACAATATGGCTCTCGTCGCGATCGTTGAAACCTAGGTCACTCTAAGGTCCCCAAAAGTTACGAATCTAACCGCGCACAGTATAGCTCCCTCCCCTCCTGCTTGGTAAATTGCGCCACGAATCGATCACCTCTCCATTTTCACTCGTAATAGGCAAACGAAAAGTAGCGATATCCTTTCTCTTGATCCAGTTGAATTCCTTGGGTAAGAACTTATCTTCTTCGTCAAGCTGAATGATGTCCGCCTTTGCATGAATAGAGGTAAAAAACAAGCGTGACACAGAGAAATAACGAATCTTGTTCTATAGGACACGGAATGAGTAGAAGAGAGTTTAAAGAACTCCTTCTTAAAAAGAAGGAGTTTATCCGCTCGGAGAAGGGGTGTCGAATTCTTTGCAGATTTTACAAATAGATATTTAGTCAAAATAATCTGTAAGTCCATCACAGACTCTCCCGCGTTCAAGGGACAGAACGTCCTAAACCAGAAAGTAACCTAAACGTTAGTATTTAGCTAAATATTTTTTAAGATAACGTAAAGAAGCGACCTCTTAAGCTAACATTCTAGGACCTAAATCCACCGTGTTGAGCGCCAGGCAAATGTTTATAATTTTTGTAACTGCCGCATATGTACCAGGCCCACAAGTCTTGAATCTTTTGTCTAAATAAGAAAAAACAGCTTCAATTTTTTGACCCTCTTTAATCGGAAAGTAACCTCGTTTATCCATTTGATTTTTCAGAGCCTGAATAGCATCGGTAAACATCGTCGAACTATCTTCCAGTTCTCTTTTGAAAAGTTTCTCGTATAAATTAAATAACAACAACAACTTGGCTATAGGTCTAATATCTATAGGCAACCCAAAAATCACTTCTTCTAAGTCATTGGCAGAGAAAAAGTGTCCCTTTGGCGGTATATCTTCCTCCCAATCGACATCAAAATCCCTGAAAAATTGTTCCATTATCTTAGGATAAAGAGTAAAATAGATACATTCCTTAACAGTTACCCTATCTTTTAAAGGAATAGACGAAATCTCTTTAATATGCGCATTTTCTAGGATCGATTTCACTTGATTTACTTTTTCTGCCGTACCGCACATAATTTTTGCTTGAACATCGCAATGCGCTCGAAAAGTCTCAAGCCGAATCTCAACCACATTGCGCTCGTCTTCGTAGACAGACTTTTCTGTCGCACTATAATACCTCACACAGTCCACAGGGAGATGCCATATACCATATCGAATATTGCGCTCATCAACCTGAAAATCGTTTATATTGAACTCATGAATTGCAGGAATAGACATACATTATAACTCCTTCGAAAAAGCCTCTGAAGACACACACAAGTTAGTTCAAGAATAGGTAGTATAGAGCAACTTTCCCATTTTTTCATAGAGGAAATTTCCGTTTTTCGAAAAATGATGATGCTAAATTTTTACCACTCCCTCCAGTCCTACAAGGAGAATTCCTAAAATGGATAAAGAGTTGGGAACATCTCCAAATGCGACCCAATCAATCACGCCGCCGAGAAGAACAGAAAAATATACTACCATCGGCTTGAAACTTTGAATTCTTATCGACATCTTTTGAGCCCCAGCGTATTGCTCGGTCTCGCAAACTCTCTCTAGTTTACTTCACCCTCCGCAACACTACTGGAACGCAAAATCTGTGATAAGAATTCAAAGTTTCAAGCCGATGGCAGTATACATAAACCCTGTCAATGCAAGGCCCGTTGCGGATAGAACCATACAAGCAATAGCAATTGAAAAAGATTCCTTACGCATGCCTTAACTTATACTGTGTCCAGTTGCTGCGCAAGAAAATCAAAGAAAAAAGCAGCTCCGAAAAGCCGCTTTTTTGTTAAGAATTTGTAAATAAGAGAGTTCAAGTTTTATCTTTTTTTTCTACTAGATAAAAAAACAATCCCGCAGCCGACGATCAAAAGGACAACCCCGCCAATTTGCAGTTGATGAGCCAAAACGGCGTATTCATCAGCTTCCATACTCCCAGCATCAATCCTTCTTTGAGCGCCGCCAGAGATCCCCTTTCCCACCTCTTTAGTGATCGGATTGATAGAAAACAGCTTGTTGCCTGTGTCTACTTGGGATTGGGCTCGGGAAATTTTTCCCCTTCCTTCCTGAACTTGTTTGGAAATGTAGTTAGAAAATACCAGCATAAACGCGCCGCAGGCCGCTATGATGATTCCGATTATCCTTTTTGTACTCATCTTTTACCTCATGTCATTTCATTCAATACAGCTTCGATCGTATCGGCAGCCCTTTCAAGCTCTTGTTTTGTAATAACAAGAGGGGGGGCGATCCGAATCACCGTCTCATGTGTCTCTTTAGCGAGAACCCCTTTTTTCATCAAGGCCTCACACATTTTTCGGGCATTCCCCTTTCTAGGATCGACCTGAAGCCCGAGCCATAGCCCTTTTCCTCTCACGTCGCTCAACACCGGGTGATTCCAAGACCGCACCTTGTGGAGCATATAATCGCCTAGGTTCCGACTATTCTCGACCAAATTTTCCTCTTGAAGAACTGTTAGAGCCTCGATCGCCACAGCGCACGCGAGCGGGTTGCCGCCAAAGGTGGAACCGTGCATTCCGGGTTTAAAAAGGGAGAGGATCTCTTTTTTAGCGACAAAAGCGGAAATGGGGAGAATTCCGCCTCCTAGCGCTTTGCCTAAAATTAACCCATCTGGAACGATCCCCTCATGTTGAAAAGCAAACATTTTCCCCGTTCGACCAAGACCCGACTGGACCTCATCGAGAATCAACAGAATGTTATGTTGTTTACATATTTCGGCCGCTTTTCGCAAATACCCTTCAGGAGGAATAATAACCCCCGCCTCCCCTTGTATCGGTTCCACCAAAAAGGCGCAGGTATTAGGCGTTATGGCTTTTTCTAAAGCGTTGACATCGCCATAAGGGATGATTTTGAATCCAGGGGTTAAAGGGGCAAACCCATTGGTATACTTGGGCTCAGAAGAAAAACTAATGACCGTAGTAGTGCGGCCATGAAAATTCCCTTCCACTACAATAATCTCCGGCGACGCAACCCCTTTCACCCGATGTCCCCAGAGACGCGCCGACTTGATCGCCGTCTCTACCGCTTCACTTCCAGAATTCATCGGAATCGCCATCTCTAGGCCGGCTAAATCGCACACTTTTTTCAAAAATGGGCCTAATTGATCATTGTAAAAAGCCCTCGAGGGGATACAAAGCTTTTCTGATTGGGTTTGCAGCGCTTGCACTAATCGGGGGTGGCAATGTCCATGACTTACCGCTGAGTAGGCGCTTAATAGATCCAGATACTGTTTCCCTTGATCATCCCATACCCAAACCCCCTTGCCCCGAACCAAGACGATCGGAAGGGGATGGTAAATATGGGCGCCATACATCTCTTCTAATTCAATCGGCTTCATCTATACCTCTCGTGATTCAAGAATCGGTATATATTGCCCCTTTTATTATGCGGTCAATCAATTCCTTTGTTTTACCGTCCGTTTCCTTTTCAGGGTTGTACTCGACAATTTCGAGAGCCACCCACTTCTCTTCTTTGATGAGAGAGGAAAAAGAGGTAAGAAAATCGGCCCCTTTAATTCCCCAAGGAACGGGACTTCCAACTCCCGGGGCATCTTCAGGATCTATGGCGTCGAGATCGATGCTCACACCAAAAGAGGCGGTTTTTGCATTCATGAGGGCAATCGCTTCTTGAAAAACAGCAGCAAATCCCCGTCGCTCCACCTCTTCCATAAAATAAATTTTCACGGAAAGTTTCTCTAAAAGGGCGGCCTCTCCCTCCTCAAAAGAGCGCACGCCAATCAGGCAGATATGTTGAGGCGATAAAACGGGGGCATCTTGTAGAAGTTGTGCAATCCTCCGATCCCCATATCCCATCAATGCGGCTAGGGGCATCCCATGCCAGGCAGAAGATTGCGACGTTTGCGGAGTATTGGCGTCCATGTGGGCATCGATCCAAATCAATCCAAAAGGGAGCCGCCCTTGAGACGCCTCATACGCGTTGACCCCATTCCAAGTCCCCACTGCATTCACATGATCTCCTCCAAGTACTAGAGGAAATTTTCCCTCATTCAGCGTTTTCTGCACGGCAGCGGCCAGGCGCAGATTAAAGTCCTGAATAAGGACAATGGCCTCCCGAGGAGGTAGATCTCCTGTCGAGGCCGATTGCCGAGGATAGAGCATTTCCTTTTCCGTATGGGGAAATCTCTCTTCATGCGGATAAATCACAGCCTCAGGCCCTTTTTCACATCCGTGAAACTTAGCGCCCCAGCCGCTACAGGCTCCGATAATTTTAAAAATTTTTCTTTCCATAGGCAAACATCACTATACACGTTCGTGATGAAAAATTAAAATCGCTTCTATTTAGCAAAGATTTTGTAAATGCTTCGCAAGAGGAGATTAAAAGAGCCTAAAATTCCGATGCAATATATCACACAACCTAAGCGGGCGCGGCATACCACAATCGGTCAAGAAATTCTGCTGGCGCAAAATTTTAAGAAAATCGGTCTATACTGTGTCCAGTTAAAAGTTAGACAACCAAGCCATGATAGCGCC
>PLXF01000147.1 GCA_003151315.1 Parachlamydiales bacterium | reverse complement strand
CAGAGAACGTGAACGTTATTTAACTAAAGTCATCTCAGGAGGCGGAGAACGCGGACGTTCAGTTGGAGAAAATGGGCGGGAAGACCTAGATGTGTCTTTTGATTCGACATATTCAAAACATGGGCCGCAACCGCAGGAATACATGAGTGCTGGTAGAAAGCGAATCTCGAAAACTTCTAGAGAAAAATGCCATACCGCACGTCGAGTAGCTTTGGTCGTTTTTTCTATCCTTGCAGTAATTTCTATAGCCGCAGCGATCACTACAGGCATTCTTTTCCCCGCCATTCCTTTGATTTATTGCTCTTTAGGTGCGGCTGCCCTTGCGTCCACCGTTACAGCCATTTATCTAGCCGTTTCTAAGCCGTCGTTTCCTAAGACTTTTGAACTGGACGTAGAAGAGGAATCCCCATCCTCCGCACCGAGTTCTCCAAGGGGGTTGCCAGTCCCGTCGGATGAGGTTGTTGTAGTAGAACCGAAAGCGGCAGAACCAGCGGCTCCAGCGCGAATAGCCTTTAAACTTGGGGAAGAAACTACCACTGAATTTTTTAAAAACAGGTTCAGCAGCGACCTAGATCCGAAACTCGTAGAGCTTCGGGCTTTGCTTGTCTCAAACCAAGAAAAGGGAGCACTATACGAGGTTTTTGAACCGTTTATAGATGAGGTAGACTTATTGAAGTTCAATTACATAATAAAATGCGAATTTGATAACATGTTTTTTCGTCGATACATAAAAAATTTTAATTATAGATTAAAAATAATTGAAAATTCATTTGGAAACCAGACTGTCCTTTCAAGTCTTGTTAAGCAAATTTCTGAATCTTACGAAATTATTTATCAAGAATTGATAGCCAACTGCAAAGAGTCGCAGGCCTATAAGTACTATCAGGCAGATTCTTCGTTTGTACGACTTAAAGAGATCTTAGAAGAAATTAAGAAACGGGAACAAATTTACAAAGATAAGATGGCTCCTGAGAGCCGTGAGGAAAGATCTAAGGAGGATATAGACATTCCGCGGTCCGAGTTTTCACGCATGAGTGAAGATTTTCTCGGGAAAGTAGAACGGGCACATGCTGGTCTTGTTTTGGATTCTTTACAACGAAGTGAACTTACCAAAGAAGTAAATTCTTATCGAGATCAGCTTGAGGCCTTACTGCCCGATGTTCGCTTATATTGAACACCCCATTGTCTCTTAAAGACTAAATCTCCATAATCACCTCTGTTTGCAGGTGTGTTATGGAGATGAGTTTTTTGCAGAAAATCCGGTTACAGTATAAACCTTTGTTGCCGCCTATTCTGTACACCCTTTCTGCCGTTAGTCTCAAACCTATCTCCCAGTCTAAACATCTTGACCCACGCATTCGGTCGTTGTTTCCCCACACTCAAGCTCAAACTGCTTTTGAGATCGTAAGGTCGCCCTCTTCTAAAACAGCTCCTTTGCGTATAGGAGTTGTCTTCTAGGAATGTAATTAATTTATTTTAAATAAGACGTAGATGATTCGGCGTATGAATATAAATTAATTTAATTATAACAGTTGAATTTAATTATATTATAAATTAAAATAGATATTAAACAAAATTAAAAAACGGAGTTTTTATGTCGTCGATAAGCCTAGGAACCAGAGAACGTGAACGTTATTTAACTGAAGTCATCTCAGGAGGCGGAGAACGTGCACGTTCAGTTGGAGAAAATGAGCAGGAAGACCTAGATGTGTCTTTTGATTCGAGCTCAGCACATTCAATACTTGGGCCGCAACCGCAGCAATACATGACTGCTGGTAGAAAGCGAATCTCGAAAACTTCTAGAGAAAAATGCCATACCGCACGTCGAGTAGCTTTGGTCGTTTTTTCTATCCTTGCAGTAATTTCTATAGCCGCAGCGATCACTACAGGCATTCTTTTCCCCGCCATTCCTTTGATTTATTGCTCTTTAGGTGCGGCTGCCCTTGCGTCCACCGTTACAGCCATTTATCTAGCCGTTTCTAAGCCGTCGTCTCCTAAGACTTTTGAACTGGACGTAGAAGAGGAATCCCCATCCTCCGCACCGAGTTCTTCAAGGGGGTTGCCAGTCCCGTCGGATGAGGTTGTTGTAGTAGAACCGAAAGCGGCAGAACCAGCGGCTCCAGCGCGAATAGCCTTTAAACTTGGAGAAAAAACTACCACTGAATTTTTTCGAAATAGGTTCCCCAGCGAACTAGCTCCGAAGCTTGAAAAGCTTCGGTATTTGCTTTTTTTAAACCTAAAAGAGGGAGCACTATACCAGGGTTATAAGGAGTTTATTGATGAGGTAGACACATTGGATGTGGGTTGGAACATAAAAGATTTTGATGACACTTTTTTTCGTCAACTCGAGGGCAGTTTTAATCGTAGGTTAACAACTCTTAAAAATTCATTGGAAAATCAGACTGTCGTTTCTGGAATTAAAAACCTTGTTAATCAAATTTCTGAATCTTACGAAATTATTTATCAAGAATTGATTGCCAACTGCAAAGAGTCGCAAGCCTATAAGGACTTTAAGGCAGATTATTCGTTTGTACGACTTAAAGAGATCTTAGAAGAAATTGAGAAATGCGCAAAAATTTACAAAGATAAGATGGATCCTGAGAGCCGTAAGGAAAGATCTAAGGAGGATATAGTCATTCTAAGGACCGAGTTTTCAAAAGAGAGTCGAGAGTTTCTGCAAAAAGCAATGCATGCATTAATTGTTGATCGTTCTTTGGATCTCTTGCAATACAAAATACTCACCTACGAACTAATTCCTTATGACGAGCGGCTTGAGGCTTTACTGTTCGATATTTTCTAATAGTGAACACCCCATTGTCTCTTAAAGACTAAATCTCCATAATCACCTCTGTTTGCAGGTGTGTTATGGAGATGAGTTTTTTGCAGAAAGTCCGGTTACAGTATAAACCCTTGTTGCCGCCTATTCTGTACACCCTTTCTGCCGTTAGTCTCAAACCTATCTCTCAATCTAAACATCTTGACCCACGCATTCGGTCGTTGTTTCCCCACACTCAAGCCCAAACTGCTTTTGAGATCGTAAGGTCGCCCTCTTCTAAAGCAGCCCCTTTGCGTATAGGAGTTGTCTTCTCTGGTGGACAGGCGGCCGGAGGACATAATGTGATCGCAGCTCTTTATGATGCGCTGCTGCAGATCCACCCCTCTTCTGCGTTGATCGGCTTTTTAGATGGTCCCTCCGGCATTATTAAGAATCAATCGATGCCGTTGACGGCGGAAGCGATCGCCCCGTATCGTAATCAAGGAGGATTTGATCTCATCGGCTCAGGGAGGGCGAAAATCGAAACGCCGCAGCAGTTTCAAGCCTCTTTACAAACAGTTCTGGCTCATGATTTAGATGGATTGGTGATTGTGGGAGGCGACGACTCGAACACCAATGGCGCTCTATTGGCCGAATATTTTTTAGCGCATGGATGCAAGACATGTGTCGTGGGAGTTCCTAAGACAATTGATGGGGATTTACGCAGCTCTGATATTGAGATCTCTTTTGGATTCGACAGCGCTTGTAAAACTTATGCCGAAACGATTGGCAATATCGCTAAGGACGCCGCTTCGGGGAAGAAATATTACCACTTTATCCGCTTAATGGGGCGCTCGGCGTCTCACATTGCTTTGGAGTGCGCGTTGCAAACGCAGCCCAATCTCACCTTGATTGGTGAAGAGGGGAAATCGCTCTCGACTCTTGTGGACGAAATTGCCGATTTGATCCGTAGACGAAGCGAAATAGGGAAAGAGTATGGGGTGATTTTGATCCCGGAAGGGTTGATTGAATTTATCCCGGAAATCAAATTTCTTATTCAGGAGCTGAATCAGAGCTTAGCGACAGGGGAGCCTCTTTCGATTGGGGCGAGGGCCTCTTTGTCGATTTTTCCAGAAAATATTCAGCGCCAACTCGGTATGGAGAGGGATTCACATGGAAATGTGCAGGTTTCGTGGATTGAAACAGAGCAGATGCTGATCGAATTGGTAAGGCTTAAATTAGATGGCTGGAAAGGGAAATTTAACACGCTGCGCCACTTTCTCGGTTATGAAGGGAGATCGTGTTTGCCTACCAATTTTGATGCGAATTATTGCTCCACTCTTGGGACTTTAGCTGCTCTTTGTGTGCGGGATGGAGCGACCGGAGTTATCGCCTCAGTCCAAAACCTCGCGCAGAGTGTCTCAAAGTGGCAGCTTAAGGCGGTGCCGATTGTCGACTTGCTCCATTTTGAGCAGCGGTCGGGTCGGGAAAAACCGGTTATTGAAAAGGCGCTAGTTGATTTGAAGAGCTCTTCTTACGTCCATTACAAAAAGAAGTGCCACGCATGGGAACTCGAAGATCACTATTTAGTTCCCGGCCCCATACAGTTCTTTGGCCCCGCAGAATTGACCGACGCGGTTCCCGTTACTCTGCGCTAAGATCCGTTTCGGTTTCGGCAAGCGCCGCCGCTTCTACAGGGAGCGTATTTTCGATTAGCTCGATCTTTTGCCATGAGCCCCAGCGGAATCTTAACCAATAAACGACTAGCAAGAGGGCGCTGTAGATGACCGTGAGTCCCCAGGCGTATTCGACCGGTAGGTTCCCTTTAACGACAATCCAATAGATAGGTCCTAAGAGAAATAGCCACACAGAGACCGATCCTGCCACTAAAAGGAACATCGTATCGCCGGCAGCAATCAAAATACCCGAGAGGAGCCAGCGGGCCCCCTCAAAAAACAGGTAGAGGAAGGCATAGAGGAGGCAGATTTTGAGAGCTCCCTCAAAGGCGAGATCTGAGTGGCTTAAGGCCCCTTGCTTAAGAAAGAGGAGACGCACAGTATCATCGGGATTGAGAACTAGGAAAATGCCGACCACGAGATTAAAGATGACGAGGAGGATTAGCCCCGATTTCAACACCTTTCCGATCAACTCCCTCTTTTTTGCCCCTATGAGATTTCCAGCCACGGCGGCCGCGCCCCTACTGAGGCCATCGCAAAAGAAAGAGAGGAGGATGGTAAAGCTCTGGCAGATGCTAGAGACGGTGATGTGCATTTCGCCGAGAGCCGTCATCATCCAATAGAATACCGCCCAGCCGAACACCTCTAAGCTGCAAAAAATCCCTTGAGGAAAGCCCACTTTTAGACATCTCTTCATCTCGGCCCAGTTGATCTTGTAGAGAGCCGTTCCATATTTTTCCCGATTTTCTCGACTTAAGAACAATACGGCGAGCATACTCGCTTCAAAGAGATACCCAAAGCAAGTGGCGATCGCAGCCCCTCGAATCCCCATTTCTGGAACAATTCCTGGGATACCGAAAATCAGAGCTCGGTCGAGCCCGATGTTGATGATATTGGCACCGACCGCGAGCCAAACGAGCGTCTTGGTTTTGCCCCTTCCGATAAAAAATCCAGAAAAGGTGGTCATCAGAGCGTAACTGGGTCCAAAAAACATCAGCCAACGGAAAAACTCGGTCTCCATTGCTGCGTAGGGGCTATTCTGGAACAAGAGGGGAGCGCCCCAAATCGCAATCGGAATAAAAAAGATAAACGAAAACAGGGAAAACCAGATCATCTGCCAAACAGGAACGCCTAAACGGTTATAGAGTTTGGCTCCGTTATATTGGGCGACAAAAATTTCTGACATCGCTGTGATCATCCCCACTCCGACCATTAGCGACCAGGCGAGGGTACCCGCCGTCACGGAAGCGTTGAGCGCCGAAACAGAATAATGGGCTAAAAAAATCCGATCGGTAAAAATCATGAACAGCGAAGCGAGCGTCGAGATCATGAGCGGGAGAGAAATAGACCACAATTCCCGAATGCTGCCCGGAGGGTAGCGGGTCAATAAATTAGATTGATCCATATATCAAGTCGAAATAGACAGAAGCTTTATGTTTAAGTTGAATATACCATGAATTGCCTTAAAATTCTATAGAGTTAGAACTTATTGATAGTCAAGCGCTTATTTCATATATTGAGAAAAAAATAGTAAATTCTATATGGGGAATTTATGAAGTCGATTCGTTTTACAAATCCCTATATTGTCGATTCCAAAAGAAATATTTGGGAGGTTATCCGGTGGCAGCTGGGGCTATATAAAGATCCTATTGTACCAGCACCGGCTGATTTTTCTCACCCGGGGCAATTGCCTGCCTTTGAAAAATCGGAGCCTTCTGCTGTTTGGATGGGCCACTGCACCTTTTTAATTGAAGTCGACCAATTGGCCATCTTAACCGATCCCATTTGGAGCGATTATTGCGCGCCGGTACGACTCTCCTCCTTTCGGCGCAATCACGAGCCCCCCATTTTGCTCGGCGATCTTCCGGCGATTGATATTGTTTTATTGAGCCATAACCACTACGACCATCTTGACGCTGCCACCGTCTTTAAACTCCATCGTCTCAATCCCCAAATAGTCTGGATCGTCCCATCGCGCCTCTCTCCCTGGTTTAAAAAAAGGGGGATTGAGCAAGTGGTGGAATTGGAAAGGTGGCAATCTCACGAAACCGCCGCCTACCGGGTGACAGCCGTTCCGGCGCAACACTTTTCGGGAAGAGGGCTTTTTGATCAGAATAAAACCCACTGGAACGGGTATATATTTGAATCGAAGACCTCGGGCAAGCGCCTCTATTTTACAGGCGATACCGGGTACAATCCGATCGAATTTAAGGAGATTGGGGAAAAATGGCCCTATATGGATTTAAGCCTGATTCCGATTGGGACCTATATCCCGAAAGAGTTCATGAGTCCCGTTCACTGCAGCCCCTACGATGGGGTGGAAATCCACCAAGACGTAAAGTCGCGCCTCAGCTTGGGGATGCATTGGAAAACCTTTAATTTATCGGACGAACCGATCGACCGCCCTCCGTACGATCTCTTTTTAGCGTTAGAGCGAAAGGGGATTAACCCCGATACCTTCATCCCTGTAGAGCCAGGTTACTACGTCAATTGGTAAAAATCGCAACTATTCAGATATATAATGGTTCCTCTTGAAAGGCACCCAATATTTCCGTTTTAACAATTCATCTTTTCAACTATTTTGGCAGGGTCCTATGGTCTTCGAATAGTAACCCTGCCAAAATAGTTGAAAATCTGAACTGTTAAAACAAAAATCTTGGGTACCTTTCAAATGGAACCACTATATACTTCTCGTGATTCAAGAATCGACTTTGAAGCCATCTGCATAACAGGCTTATTATCAATATTTACCACAGAGAGCGAGAGAGTTCACAGAGGCGCGAAAACGCGCATTTTTATGCTTTTCTCCGTGTTCTCTGTGGTTCAATGACTTAGGTATAATCCTGGGGCATCTGACTAGTTGCTAAAAATCTTGGATGGCTTTCAAGTGCAATGAGTATATTCTAAGTGAATGTTTCCCACCCTTGTTACTGTGAAATATTACTTGCTAAAAGAACAGATAAAGGTGATCTGCCGCTATTATCCTAAATGGCGCTTTGCCCTTGCTGATTGTACTCTGTCTCTTCTCTATCTGTTTTCCAATCCGTACCGTGTGTGTCGCAAATTCCTCCAAAAAAAGGGGGCGAAAAACATCTATGCGTACGGAGAAACTCCGTTAACTACCTTAGAACATATCGCCGCTTCGTTTGGTATCGGTCCCCAAGATCGGTGGCTTGAACTGGGATCGGGGAGGGGAAGGGGCTGTTTGTGGCTCTCCCTTTACCTCGGATGTCAAACGGAGGGGATAGAGTGGATCCCTTCCTTCGTCAAAAAAGCCAATTGGGTGAGAAACGTCTGGGGCGTTACAAACGCCTTTTTTCAAAAAAAATCTGTAGAAGAGGCCGATTTTTCCCAGGCGACGGTCGTCTATCTCTACTCAACCTGTATGAGCACAGACGAAATCGAAAATCTCTTATCTCGCATGGCCCCTTTACCGAGCGGGTCTAAAGTGATCACGATCAGCGAATCGCTTGACTTCCCTTCCTATACTCTCGTAAAATCGACCCCAGTTTCTTTCCCTTGGGGAGAGACAGACGCTTATCTACACCGCAAGGAATAAATTGAAATACTGCGAATCGGTCTATACAACACAGCGGCGCTCAACCCGCGAGGTATTTGTTGGCCCTGTGGGGATCGGCCAAAATAATCCGATTCGGATCCAGTCGATGACCACCTCCGATACCCGAGATGCCCAACAGACGATCGAGCAAATTATCCGTCTAGCAGACGCCGGCTGCGAAATTGCCCGCATCACGGTGCAGGGAAAGAAAGAGGCGGAAAGTTGCGAGGCGATTAAAAATGGGCTTATCGCGCGCGGCTACTCAATCCCCCTTGTTGCGGATATCCACTTTTATCCTCCAGCCGCCATGGTTGTGGCCCCTTTCGTCGACAAGATCCGGATAAATCCCGGGAACTTTGTCGATCGACGCGCTACTTTTCGAGTCATTGAATATGACGATGCCGCCTATTCCCAAGAACTGCTTAAAATCGAGGAGGGTTTTTCCCCCCTAGTTGAGTTGTGTAAGCGATTAAAAAAAGCGATCCGAATTGGCGCAAACCACGGTTCCCTATCGGATCGGATTATGAACCGTTACGGGGATAGCCCTCGAGGTATGGTCGAATCGGCGCTCGAATTTGCCCGCATCTGTCGCCAATACGATTTTCACAATTTTCTTTTCTCCATGAAGGCAAGCAATCCGATCGTTATGATTCAGGCTTATCGCCTATTAGTGGCCGAAATGGATCGACTCGGTTGGGACTATCCGCTCCATCTCGGTGTGACTGAGGCGGGAGAGGGGGAAGATGGGAGGATCAAGTCCTCTATTGGGATCGGGTCTCTTCTTCTCGATGGTCTCGGCGATACAATTCGTGTCTCGCTAACAGAAGATCCCTGGTCGGAAATTGATCCTTGCCGCAGGCTTGTCCGTTTTTTTGAAGAAAAAAAAGGAAAGGGGATTGAACCATTTGGAGAAACCCATCGGAATGTGGAAGAAATTGCCGCTCGTCCTACGACGCAATCAGCTCCTTTGCATTCCGGGGGGACTGTGATGGTAAAAATCACAGCGGCCGATCTCTTGCACCCCGATTTTATCCTCCAGTTAGGAGCCAAAACGGAGTTGGGGCAAATCAAAAAGGGGATTGATACGCCAGATCTCCTATGGATCGATGAAGTCCCTTTAGAGGCGGCGCCACTTGCACGCAAATTGATCGAAGCGGGAATAGGGATCTTGTCTTCCAAGCCGTTGCCTGGAGCTTATCTCCTCTCGAACCTTCCCCAATCGACCCCTTACGCTCTATTAACTCACACAGAAAAACTCCCCTCTTTTGAGCGCAAACCTGATTGGATTGTTTTTCAGCCCCTCACGTCACCTCTACATGAAACGCGCCGCTTTGTCGATCAGCTCAAATCGGCCGAGAGTGATATTCCGGTGCTCCTCGCCTTTTCCTACCCTTGCGATGCAGAAGATCTGCCCATCCATGCAGGAGCTGAATTGGGCGCCTGTCTTGCAGACAAATTAGCTGAAGGGATTTGCCTCTTAGCCAATCAGCCAATAGAATCATTGCGCCGCCTCTCATTTAACCTCCTTCAGGGAGCGCGGATGCGGACTACAAAAACCGATTTTATTTCTTGTCCTGGCTGTGGAAGAACTCTTTTCGATTTACAGGAGGTCTCTCGCCGCATCCGGGAAAAAACGGCCCATCTTCCGGGGGTTAAGATCGCTATTATGGGATGTATCGTCAATGGCCCCGGTGAAATGGCCGATGCCGACTTTGGTTATGTGGGCTCAAAAACAAACCACATCGATCTTTATGTGGGTAAAAGCTGCGTCGAAAGAAACATCGCCTTTGCGGACGCCGACGAACGGCTCATTAACCTCATCAAGGTGCACGGTAAATGGGAAGATCCTATAGACCTCTCGTAATTCAAGAATCGGTATACACGACTCGTGATTCAAAAACCAACTTTTGAATCACGTTGGGTATATAAAAAAATATTTTAAAAATAATCCCTCCTTTTCTCTTTTTAGTCCCCTTGCTACAATATCCCCATTTACGAGAGATCTGTAAACAACTCCCGCCTAAAGGCG
>PLXF01000190.1 GCA_003151315.1 Parachlamydiales bacterium | reverse complement strand
CAAGGCAATCGGGCTAAAAAAGTTGCAAAGTCGAGTTATACCGATTCTTGAATTACGAGAGGTATAAAAGGGGTGAGAATAAGTCATTCGCAGCACCCTTTCCTGACTTTTCTTATCCCCATTGCCTACAAAGTCGAGCTAAGGATTCCAATTCGTTTTGACTGAATCGGCCGAATCCTTACAATAAGATTTTTTTGACTGTTATAAAAAAATAGGACCTTGATGGGAACCGCTATTCGGTTGGAGCTCTTAAGCTTTTTAGAGATGATTGGAGACTATGTCTCCATGGTCGTCGAGGTTTTTCGCGCCGCCATCAAACGTCCCCCCGCTTGGAAGCTCATTCGGGAACAGCTCTACCATATTGGCGTTATGTCCCTTTCGGTCGTAGCCATCACCGGCTTTACAACAGGTTTTGTCTTGGCCGCTCAATCGTTTTACCAACTCGGAGAAAAAGGGCTCGCAGGCGTAACAGGCGTTTTGGTCGCCAAAGCGATGATTACAGAACTCGGCCCCATTTTAACCGCCTTTATGGTCACGGGACGTGTGGGATCCGCTATGTGCGCCGAACTGAGCACCATGAAAGTCACGGAACAAATCGATGCTTTAAAATCGATGGCGGTCAACCCCAATAGCTATCTCATTGCCCCTCGATTTATCGCCGGCGTCTTTATGATCCCTCTCCTCACCCTCTTCTCGATCGCCATGGGAATTTTTGGGGGATACTTAATCTCTATTTACCTCTTCAATATGTCTCCTAGCACCTATTTCGATCCGATGAAGGTCCATATCACAACCTTCGATATCGGCTCAGGGCTAATCAAGGCCTTTATTTTCGGCATTCTTTTGGTTACCGTTTGCTGCTATAAAGGGATGAAAGCTTCAGGGGGCGCCGCAGGAGTGGGGAAATCCACTACGCAAAGCGTGGTCACCAGCTATATTTTAATTCTCCTCTCCGACTTTATCCTTACCCTTGCTCTCAACACCTTCTATCGGGGGCTTAAGGGGCTATGATCAAAATTAAAAAACTGTGGAAAAGATACGGTTCTTTTGAGGTACTAAAGGGGCTCGATCTTGAGGTGAAAAAAGGGGAAATTCTCGTCATTTTAGGCCGTTCAGGTGTGGGGAAAAGCGTTCTCCTGCGCCATATCATCGGCATCGAAAAGCCAGACGCTGGAACGATCGAAGTCGATGGCGTTATGATCTCCGATCTGAAAAAAAGCGAACTGTATGAAGCGGTCAAACAGATGGGGATGCTCTTTCAAGGTTCCGCCCTTTTCGACTCGATGAATGTGGAAAACAACACCTCCTTTTATCTCGACCAGCACGGAGATCCCGAAACAGGAAAACCGTTTCCTCCCGAAGTGATTAAAAAAAGGGTTACAGAAGCCCTCGCAATGGTGGGACTTGAGGGAGTGGAAAAGAAAATGCCTTCCCAACTTTCTGGCGGTATGCGCAAACGGGCAGCTCTCGCCAGACTGATCGTTTACCGCCCCACGATTTTATTGTACGATGAGCCCACGACAGGGCTAGATCCAATCACCGCTCAGCAAATCAACGAATTGATCGTCCAAATCCAAAAAGAGCTAAAAGGGACCAGTATTGTCGTAACCCACGACACTAACTCTGCCCTATTTATCGCTGACCGGCTGGCTTTACATCGGGACGGAAAAATTGCCTACGTAGGCGAACCTAAAGATTTTATGCAAATTGATGACCCTATTATTAATTTTCTTAGGCAAAGTTCTTTAAATGAGACACATTCTAAGCAGGAACACGCATGACCGACCAATTAAAAAACATCCTCATCGGCCTTTTTGTCGTCGCAGCGGTGACAATTGTGACCTCGATGATCCTCTTCTTAAAACCTACCGTGGGCGATGGAAAAAAAACTCTTCACGTCCGCTTCGCTAACATCGCGGGAATTAACGTGGGGACCCGAGTCACTTTTTCGGGAAAACCGGTCGGAGAGGTAATTTCGATTAATGAGGTCTATAATGCGCGCGAAGTGCCTACAGACGATAGCGGCCGTGTATTTTTCTACGAACTATTACTCAAAGTCGATTCGAGCGTCGATGTCTATAATACCGATGAACTGGCCATCCGAACAACTGGACTCATGGGAGAAAAATCGATTGCGATTTTGCCCAAAGCCCCGGCTAAAGGGAGAATCCCTAAATTGGTCAATGAAGAGATCATCTACGCAAACTCGGTCGATCCCCTCGAAAACACCTTTAATCAGATGACGAAAGTGGCTACCCGCGTACAGACTGCTGTGGAAAATTTCGATCAGTGGTTCGAAGAAAATCGGACTATCCTCACTTCCGCCATCCAGTCGTTTGATACAGCTATGTTAGGGGCGGGGCAGGTATTGACCCAGGTTCAAAAAGAAAATCTAGTCCCTTCAATTCGGCAATCGGTCGATACATTAGACCAAAACCTCAAACTCATCCGTTCCAGTTTGGACGATGATCAGATTCTCCATAAAGCCTCTACCCTAATCGGCAGTCTCAACCAAGCCGCCGAAACATTCAATACCGATGGAGCGAGCGCGATGAAAAATATGAACCTCATCTCCCGCGATATCGCCACAGGAACCGGTACTTTAGGCCGCTTCATCAATCAGGATGATTTTTATCTGCGTGTAACTTCATTGACCAATAAGGCAGAGACGTTGATGAATGACGTCAACCACTACGGACTTCTCTTCCAATACGACAAAAAATGGCAAAAGAGCCGTACGAAAAAGGCTAATCTCTTAAAATCGCTCGATTCCCCTAAGGAATTCCGCGACTATTTTGAAGGGGAAGTGGATACGATTACCACCTCGCTTGGCCGTCTGACCGAATTGCTGGGACGGGCTCAGGAAGAGGGGGAAAGGACGAAAATCGTCCAGAGCGATCTGTTTAAAAAAGATTTCGCCGTCCTATTGCGCCAAGTCCAAAGTCTCACCGATTCGATCAAACTCTATAATGAAGAGTTAGTCGCCAATTCAGACATCGGTCAGTAGGTATAGCGCTTAAGAGCCAGGGAAATTGCTTGAAAAGAAAAACAGGATCCGCTTCGCGGGAGGATCAGGCATGATATGCAAGATGAAGGGAGGCCCTGCAACCCAAAAAATCATCCTGCTTATCATGCCACTTGGGATCTTGCATATCCTGTCTTTCTCTATGAGCAAAGCGTGTCAAGGGATTCTCCGTGCAATCGCCCTGCCTTAAGCGCCTCTTTTCACCGTTAATTTTTTTAGGGCTTCGGAAGAATATAGATCGCTAAATGCTTTCACAATCTCTTCGGTGCGGGTGCCCATTTGCGCGTCGAAGGTCTCAAGAGCTGTAAGCATACGATTCATCCGCTCGGCGTCTATGGCCCTTTCCCGAACAAAGAGAGCCGGTCCATAAGCGAGCCATCGGAGAAAGTCCCCCTCTTCTCGACCATCTAACGATCCGTTAAAAAGTTGAGCAAAAGCGTAAAAAGCGCTGTGGGCCGCAGCGCCGGTATCGAGCGCATCTTTACAAGTGAAACTCATCGTTGCCGGTTCCAAATGGTCGATCGCCTTTAGAATCAAAAACTGGTAGAAAATTTCGATGAAATCTTCCCGATTGCGTCGGCTTAGCGTATTTTTACCTTCGAAAAAGTATTTGTGAATGAGAGGCACACATTTTTGGACAAATCGAGTTAGTTCTGCGCCGCTCATTGAAGGGGGGAAGAAAAAGCCGCACGCCTCGGGTGTCGCTAGCTGCTCAGATATAACGGCTAAAAACTTTTTCGCTTCGTTTAGGTCTAAGTACTCATTATTCTGGTAGTAGAAATCGGTCATTTTCGGCAGGGTTATCACGTAGAGATTCCCTCCAAATTCTGCATTTTTTTGGAGCTCTTCTAACGCTTTGCAACGGGCAAATTCTTTCCACGACGTCCGGTCTTGCAAATTGATGATCAGATGACGCTGCTCAGGTTTTGTTGAAGAAATAGCCCGCAAAAAACCCCTAAATTCATCTATAATTTGGACTTTATTGATTATCGTCTGCGTGGTGGGGCTAGGGATTCTAAGGACACGAATTGTATGCCCCCGTTCCTCTATTTCGTAGAGTTTCATCGGCAAATTGTGCTGACCAATCGGATCGAAAGGGATTGTTTGATCTTCATCTTGCTCTTCTCGGATCATATCGAGGGTTTTAAAGAGAGGACCGCTCGGAAATTGGGCGAGCAAAGTGCGCAGCTTTTCATCGTCGAGCATAAACTGATTCCAAAAAGTATCTCCCCTTTTCTTTCCCCGCTTAACTTCCTCTCCCCTTCTCATGGTTCGGTGGATAAGCCCTATGGCCTCTTGCTTTACACCGCCAGAGCGAACAAAAAAAGAAAAAGCAAGGGCATGGATGAGCTGCAATAGAAGATTAGCGCTTTTATCCGATTTTTCCGGAGGATAAGCGATCAATTTTTGGTATTCGGGCGTTTGCATCGAATCTCGTAAAAAGCGATGAAAATCATCAAAATATTGCATGCAACTTTTGCCCACCGTATTTTGGATTAAATTGCGGGGGGTAGCGGCTAAAAAAAGGGCCGTTAAAGCCATATTTAAATGGGAAACTAAAAGATCGTCCTTTACTTTTTTGCTCAAGCGATAAAAATCGTCTAATAGATCGTGGCAATCGTCAAGAACTTGGCGAGCGCTCGCCTGTAAATCCCGATCCTGCATAGACCGGATCTTTAATAAAGGGTCCTCTTCGAAGGATTCTGTACTGTCAAAATCACAAGCGAGTTTTAAATCGCGGATCAAACGAGCGTCAAAATAGGGTTTTCCATCTTCTTTACGGATATAAAAGAGCTCATAATCTCGATCTCTTTTGGCCGATTCGAGATCGATCCACTCATCAGGCAATTTTTCTACTACCCGTTCCCCTTTAATTTTTTTGGCAAATTCGTTCTGGTAAAATTGAGTAAGTTCCTCATATTCGGGCCGGTTGCGAATGGAGATCCCTTTGCGTCCGAGTCTATATTCGAGATACCGCTCCATTTTCACCGCCGATTCTCCGGCGATCGCCATCATAGCGGTAATCCCTTTCAGCGTATGGGGATCATCCCAATTAACCTCTGAGTTTTCTAATAGAGAGGCTAAATGGTGGTGGACAGTCCGATATGTAGCGTCCATCACCTGCAAAATCGGATCGATCTCCTCGCTTAGCCAAACAACCGAGGCCGGGCGATACTCTTCGGCATCGGTCACAATTCGACGTCCCCGGATAAGTCCTATTAGTGTGGGAGCTTCTAGGTCAATCCGAGCAATAGCCGCCAGATTATCCATCGCTTCTTGAATGGAATACCCTTCTTTTACTTTAGAAGCCATATATTAACCTGTAATTGGGTGCTTAATTTAATTATCGATACAAGTTAATTATATTACAAATAAAAAAATTAAATATTGATTGTAATCTCCTACGTNNCTACGTCTAGTAATTTGTTTGTATGATACTCTCATTGATCCAATCGGTTCTTCCTCCTCTTCTTAGTCTGACGATTTTGATTTTCGGCAACGGATTATTTAATACATTTGTCTCGATACGTCTTGAGTTAGAAGGATTTAGCAACGAAATGATCGGGATGGTCACCTCCTCGCTCTACGCCGGAATACTCGTTGGCTCGCTGAGGATCGACAAATGGATCTCAAAAGTGGGCCATATCACCTCCTTCGTCACCTTTGCGGCTGTCTCCACCATCCTAATTCTTCTACAGGCTATTTGGATCGATCCCTGGTATTGGTCTGTCCTGCGCTTTATCGGGGGGATCTGTATTTCTGGGATTTTTATTGTGATTGAGAGCTGGCTTCTAATTTTGGCCGCTCCAGAACTGCGTGGCGCAGTCCTTTCCGTCTATCTGGGTGTTTTTTATGCGGCTCTATCGGCGGGACAACTGTTAATCAACGTATCAAGTCCTTTAAGTTCGTACCCCTTTTTCATCGCCGCCTCTTTAACGGCCCTTTCGATACTTCCTATCACTCTAAAAAAAGTCGATGCTCCCCGGCTCATAACTTCTNNCCCCCTTGAATCTCACCGACTTCATTAAAATCTCTCCGCTCGGATTTGTGGGAGGGATAATCTCGGGCATGTTGCTTGCCGCTATCTACGGGTTGCTACCTGTTTATGCGAATGAAATTGGGATGAACATCTCAGAAATAGGAACGTTGATGGCGATCTTAATTTTTGGGGGGTTAAGCCTACAATGGCCGCTTGGCCGCTGGGCAGATCGGGGCAACCGCCGATTTGTCCTTAATCTCGCCAGCTTTTTAACCGCCCTGTTCGGTCTTTTGATCGCGGTGCAAAATCCGATAGATCCCGCGACACTCTTGATCCTTGCCTGGTTTTTTGGGGGATTTTCCTTCACCCTCTACCCTTTAAGCATGGCCTATGTGTGTGAAAAAGTACCAGAAGAGCAACTCATCTCTGCAACAGGGGGCTTCGTCCTCTCTTATGGTCTCGGAGCTATTGTGGGCCCTTTATGCGCGCCTATCGCCATGGATTTGTTCGGCCCAGCGGGCCTTTTCTATTTCCTTTCTTTCATCAGCCTATTTTTAGGCCTTTTCGGTTTGCGCTGCACCCCTTCAACAGTTAAGTGAACTTTATTCAGATTTAAGCCAATATCCTTTTGCGGCGAGTTCCTCGCCGCAAAAGGATAGATAGCTCGTTTGGCCCGCCCCTGAAAGACCGGGACTCTATACTACAATCGGCCAATAACTTGGAATTTGANNAGTTATTGACCGATTGTAGTATAAGCCGAGAGTCCCGTTCAACTACTGCTCAAGCCCGTAACAAAAGTTCCTGTAAAAATGAAGTCAAATCAATTGGGTAGTAACTGCGCCCGCTTAGGTTATGTGGATTTTGGTGGTCTCAGAGTGGAACGGGTATACGTCGATTCTTGGATTTCACATAGAATAGGATATGAGGATAGACAGGATAAAAAAACATCCTGTCCATCCTCATATCCTGTTTGTTTTTCTCCCTTCCTGAGAAGAGGCCTCTCTATTCGTGGAGTTTGAACGATTCGGAAAATTGGGTAAAGACGCTTTCGTCCAAAGTTCCTTTTTTCCCTTCCATGGCGATAAGATAGAGCTTATTGCCAACCATCAGGGCCAATCCGCGGAAGTAGGACAGTCCGTTTTGGACGAGGAAATTGACCGCAGGAACCCCATTGACATCGATCAATTTGGCAAACACTAGCTCATTTTCAGCGCCATGCCCTACGATTCCATGCAATAACCCCTCTAATCCCGCTACTTCGTTGCCTGGATTGATGGGAAGTGGGTATTGGGCGATCAGCAATAGACAGATCCCTTTGTCCTCTAATGGGGCTAAATAAACGTCGTAATGGAGGCGAAGCCCCTCTTCGGAAACTTTTAGCGATTGTTGCACCATTTGGGGACGGGAGGGGAAATCGATTTTGCAATCGCCCGTGCGAGAAACCATCATGTTCCAGGCAGAGCCCTCATCAGCATGAGCAACTGTTCGGCAGAATATGTGTGCAGCAAAGAGAAAAACGGCTAAACACCAGATTTTTGCTTTTCTTGTAATTTCCCGATTCATAGCCCTTCCCCTTTATCTGATGTATTCACGAAGCGCTTCTAGCGAATAGGATTCGCTCCAAAAAAGTGTTCCCGCCCTCGGCATAGAATTCCCTGCAGTAAAAAGCTGGGCTCCTATCCACCAAAGGATCATATAAACCGCCGTTAAGAATAGAGCGGCACATAATGTATTCAAAATCGCCTTCAAAATAGAGTAGCGTTGCACTTCGGCCAAGGCATTAAAAAAAATGACCAATGACCAGATGACAAAAGTCAAACGGCCAATGATACAAAGAAAGAGAACAAATACCTGCTGATTGGTCAAAGCTCCGCTGGTTAGCGAAGAGGTGAACAATTGAGGGCCGAATAGGGCCGCAAGCAAGATCCACAAGGGGATATTCCCAGCAAGGGGGACGCAGGACCAGGCATAAGCCGCCCTAATCGTAGAGAAGGTCCCCTCCCCTTTAAAAATTTTCCCAGTCAAGTAGAGAGCTCCACTCCAAATAGCAAAAACTAAATAGCCCCACAGAAAAGAGAAAACGGCCGAGAAAAGAAAAATCGCATATTGGTTGTAGGTATATCCCAACCCTAACTTCTGGCAACTATTCATTAAAGAATCGAAACCATAAATAGAGGCTAAAAACCAAAGAGCCCGGTTCGGGTTCGACTCGATAACTCCCCGAATCGCTGCGCGTGGACGGATCCAAATCTCTTTCCAGGGGCTCATCGATGTCATTTTTGCCTTCAAGTTCTAAAATGCCTCCACTACTTGTTGCGGTAATGGGCAGAAGAATGAATCTTCTACACCTGTAGCTCAAATCAAGTAGATGGAGGCATCGAAAAACTCGAGCCCTATACCGCTCGTGATTCAAGAGTCGGTTTTTGGAAACCACCTACATCCCATAATTTCCATCCGCAAAAATAGCCCCTATTTCTAATAGGAGGCCATTTTTGCGTCGGCTACGCCTGATGAAAATTCTGGGCGCATGTGGCTCCAAAAAACCGACTCTTGAATCACGAACGGTATAACTTCAATCTCTAATTGTTGTATAAGCTAATTATAAAACGAAAAGCTTTAATTAAACAAAGTAATTATTTTACACCCACGCAAGTAAATGAAAAGTAATTACATAAGATAGGCAAAACGAACGGTTAATATAAAAAGAAAAGTAAAAACTGAATAAAACAGCCCAGCGATAAAGACATTAGCAATACTGCGGCCGACCGAAAAATGTTGAATCTCCCGAATCGACTGAAAAAGAAGGACAAACGACCAGATCTCGACAATCAAGGTGATGAAGTTAACAAAAAAAGCGGAGGGTCCGCCGGCATACTGAATAAATGCATAATCGTGATTGGAAACGAACAGGAAGAACCACATCCCTAAACAGATAAACATGGGCAGTCTAGACCAAGCTAAAGCCGAGCGCACATAGAAAGCTGGGGCAGTTCCCCCAAGCCAACGGCCCGTAAAAGATAAGATCCAACCGTAAAAATAGACCCAGACAAATCCCAAAAGCGGAGATAGAGCTATGGAAGGGAGAAGGATAGAGTAAAGTCTCGAATCGAAGCCCATCGACCAGAAATTGAGATAATAGAAGATGTTTTGAAGGACAAAAATAGTAGAGAGCCAAAAAACGCCATAACGGGGTTTCGTCTGAACAATTCCTCGAATAGTAGCTTTTGGCTGGGTCCACATGGAAAGCCAAGGATTGGGATGCGCACCTTGAGGCATTTTTTCTCCTACATATACACAACCCCTCAGAGCGCTTATGCCGCTCGTGATTGAAGAATCGGTTTAAAACCCAGAAGTACCCGATCTTTTATTTATTCGCAAGGGGTCTCGCTCTCTTCTTCCTCTAAAAAAGCGAGATCTTCTTCTTCTTCCTCGCCAAATTCCAGTTCATATATCTCAGAAGGGTCGTCAAAAAGGGCCGATATTTCTTCTTGGGACTCATCGATCACTTCCTGAGTCAGGGTTGCGGCAAAGAGAGGAAGGAATAACTTCAAGAGAAACATAGGAACTCCTTGCTTGTTTTTTCCTAAAGAATACTAGGAACCAACGCTTTTCGTAAAGCCTCTTTAATATGGGGGTAGGCAAAAGAGAAACCTCTTTCTAGCAATTTTTTCGGCATTACTTTAGCCCCTGATAGGAGCATTTCATTAGCCATCTGCCCATAAACCAATTGTAAAAGTANNAAAATTCTTTTTGTCGTACAGAATAAGGAGAGGTGAAATTAACAGGGCCTGTTAAGGAAGATTCTCGCAAAACATAATGCATAGCGGCCAAAAGATCATGTAAAGCAATCCAACTCATCCACTGTTTACCTGATCCAAGAGCGCCGCCAAGTCCTAAACGGAAAAGAGGGGTCAGCTTAGCCACGATCCCTCCAGGGCCTACCACAGAGCCGAACCGAGGGTGGACAACTCTCACGCCTCGAGCCGTTAAAGGCTCAGCGGCTTTTTCCCAAGCTTGGCAAACAAACGGTAAAAATCCCTGTCCTGGGGGATCTTCCTCTGTGAGCTGAGCTTCTTTTCCATCCCCATAAAAGCCAATGGCCGAGACAGAAACAAATAAGCGTGGTGGACACTCTACTTTACTCAACAAATCGGAAAGGCGAGAGGTTGTATCTACACGACTTCGCCAAATTTTCTTTTTTTTGGAGCACGTCCAACGAGAAGCTATCGGCTCCCCCGCTAAATGGAAAATCGCGTCGAAACCTTCAAACTGGGCTACATCTAAATCCCACCCCGGGGTCTGGACGCAAAGAGGGACGACCTTATAACCCGCCTGCACAAAAGAGGCGCATAGAGGCCGTCCAATAAATCCTGAAGATCCTGAAAGGAGAATCTTCAACTATTTTTTGCCGCAATTGCAATGGCCATTCGGATTATTGTGGCATCCACAAGGACAGCTTTTTTTGCAGAAAAAGCAGCAAAGAAGCTTGTAGAGACCGGCAAGACCGATCACAGAGTACACAACGCGAGCGCCTGTAGTCCACATGCCGCCAAAGATCGCAGAAACTAAATCGAACTGGAAAAAGCCGACTAATCCCCAATTTAAAGCACCAACGATAATCAAGAGTTTAACGATTAAACGCATACAACCCATATAAATACTCCTCCATAAAGCCTATTTTTGGCCTAACTGAATAATAATATAAATTTGACTCTTTGTCTATCAAGAATCGACAGAGCCTTGACTTTCCATGCCTTACATGTTATTTTCAGGGGATCTTTTTTGGGAATTTATGGGACAATTTAACAATCAGACGCTTGAAACTTTGAAAAAGTTGTGCCGGATCGACTCCACTCCGGAGGAAGACGCCGATATTTTACAATCTTTCAGCCGGATCCTCAGCTATGTGTCCCAACTCGATGAAATCGATACCGAAGGGGTCGCTCCTTGCAATTTTGTCCTCCAAGCCATGATGAAAAACCTCATGCGGGAAGATATTGTAAAAGACCTTCTGCCCCGCGAACAGTTTTTAAACAATGCCCCCGATCAGATCGGCGGGATGATCCGTACCCCTCCCGTTATGAAGGCTCCATGAAAAGTCCCATGCACCATTTTTCCGCTGTCGAATTGCGGGACGCTTTTATCCGAGGCGAGTTCACCGCTCTCCAAATCGCCGAATATTTTTTAAAGCGGGTCGAAGACTACAATCAGCAGCTCGGCGCCTTTTTGACCATTTTAGGCCCCCGTATGCTCCTAAAAGCGGAGAGTCTCGACCGAAAAAAAGCCCAAAACAAGCCCTTGGGAAAATTAGCCGGTATCCCGATAGCCATTAAAGATAACATGCATATCGCCGGGGAAATCACCTCTTGCGCTTCCCGCTTTTTACAAAATTACCGAGCCCCTTTTGACTCAACAGTCGTCCGGCTCCTCGAGCAAGAAGATGCTCTAATTATCGGGAAAACGAATATGGATGAGTTTGCGATGGGATCGTCGAATGAAAATTCGGCNNTTCTTCGGGCGGCTCAGCGACGGCTGTAGCGGCTCGCCTCTGTTTAATGGCCACCGGTAGCGACACGGGGGGATCGATTCGTCAGCCCGCTGGATTTTGCGGCATTGTCGGTTTTAAACCCACCTATGGCCGCGTATCCCGTTATGGTCTTGTCGCCTACGGCTCTTCACTCGACCAAATCGGCCCCTTTACAACGACTGTCGCCGACGCCGCTTTATCGATGGAAGTAATAGGACGACACTGCCCTCACGATGCGACAAGCTTGGATCTCCCTCCTGAAACCTACAATCTTTCCACCCATCTCCAAGACGTTAAAGTGGGCGTTCCCTGGCACTTCCTTGAAAATCTAAAACCCGAAGCCAGAACCCATTTCGAGCACAACCTCAACGTTCTACGCTCTCTCGGCGCTAAAATCATCGACAT
>PLXF01000082.1 GCA_003151315.1 Parachlamydiales bacterium | reverse complement strand
AAAACCTCCCAGATAAGTGGGGATGGCTGCAACGTAATAGTCGATGTGTTTAAAGTGGTTGTCTCTATTTTTTGCCGTTAGGAGTAACTCTTCTTTTTGCAAAAACGGGACGCCGTTTTGGTTCACGAAAATGCCTCCCTCTTTTAGGAGCTTTTTACAGTCTCCATAAAATGCCGAGGTGAAGAGGACCTGTCCGGGCCCTGTAGGGTCGGTTGAGTCGCAGATGATGATATCAAAACGCCCCTGACAGGTTTTAACATACTCGGCGCCGTCTGTGATAACTACAGTGGCTTTAGGGTTGGAAAATGCGCCGTTTGAAAGGGTGGGAAGGAATTGTTTGCTCCGTTCGACGACAGAAGGATCGATCTCCACCAAGACGACTTTTTCTATGTTTTTGTGGCGAAGAACTTCTCGCAAAATCCCCCCATCGCCGCCGCCGATGATTAGAATTTCGGTAGGGTAGGGGTGGGCTAAAAGGGGGACATGAACCATCATTTCGTGATAGATCGCCTCATCGCGAGTTGTCGTTTGTACCGCCCCGTCGAGCGCTAAAACACGTCCAAATTCAGGGTTTTCAAAAATGCAGAGGTTTTGCTGTTCGCTTTTCTCTTCGTAAATAGTCTCGCTATTTTTTAGCCATTGCCCCCAGTCGGGATAGAGAGTTTCGGAAAAAGTGTTAGTTAAGAGAGGAAGGGCTGTAGCGAATAGACGGATCATACATTCTCCTAGTAAAATGGATAGGTATGATAATAAAAAATATCTATTTATAGCCAACGTTTCCGTAAAAAGAGGAGAATCGCGACAAAAGTGGAGACCGCGGTGATTCCGAAAATAACCGTGAAAGCGTCGGGTCTATGTTGGAAGGGGAGGGAGATGTTCATCCCATATATGGAGGCGATAATGCTGGGGATCGTGACGATAATTGTGAGGGCTGTGAGCATTTTTATGGTCCGGTTCACATCGTTGGTGAACATAATTTGGTACGAATCTCTAAGGCTTCGGATGCTTTTGATGTTTACTCTACACACATCTTCCGACTGCCGAATGGCAATCATGAGGTCTTCTAGCATATCAAAATCTTTTTCGTAGAGATTCATATATCTACCAGCCGCCATCGTCTCTAGCACGTTGCGCATGGGGACGAGGGACGTTAGGTATTGGTTGAGAATCTCCTCGTCTTTTAGCAAAACGATAATGGAGTCGCTATCGATAAGCCGATCTTTTTTCGGCTCCAGAATAGAGTGGCGCACCCGTTTAATATTGTTTGTGTAGTTTTGGGTGATTTTGAGTAAGACGTGAAGGATCAGTTTGGATTTTTGCGTGGTTCCGAGCTGGGTGTTGCTGGAGATGAGCTGTTCTATGATTTCGCTTCGGTGAGGAGAGATCGCGATCACCACTTTGTTCGTGATGATCATCGTTAGGGTCTCTGTATATAGCCCCACCTCGGACTCGCCGGGGTGACGGACGAAGAAGAGGATATTATCTCCATTATGCTCGATTCGGGGCAGTTCATATTTATCTAAACTGTCGCGGATGTCGGCGATGTCTAAATCGGTGATTTCAACGATTTTAGACAGATCTTCGGGCGTGGCTTCTTTAACGTAGATCCAGCTCCCCACTCTAAATTCGGGGATCCGCTTAAACTCTAGGTCTCGGATTGTCTTGAAATAGAACTCGAGCATAGGCACCCCCTCTTCCCCCTATTTAGGAGGAATGGGGAGGAAAGGCAAGTCTTTTTTAGAAAGGTATTCTCTACAGAAAAGAATTCTTCATTGACGAAAAGTATACTAAATTTGTCCTCTTTAGGTAAAATGATCCGATATTTTGAGGTATTTTATCATACAAGCTGAAGGTGTTTGTCTGGCTTTCGGGGGCCAGGTTGTATTGGAGGGGGCTGAATTCAGCATCCAGAAGGGGGAGCGTTGCGGCTTGATCGGACGCAACGGATCGGGTAAATCTACTCTATTTCGGCTATTAGCCGGGGAAGAGATCCCCGATGAGGGGACCGTTGTGACTCCTCGGGGCTATCGTCTAGGAATTTTGCAACAGCAGATCCGCTTTAGCTGCCCGACGATCATCGAAGAGGCCGCTTTGGGTCTTCGAGAAGATGATAAAGATTCTTTGTATAAAGTGGAGCGGATCCTTTTCGGTCTCGGGTTTTCTGAGGAGGATTTATACGAGTCTCCCGATGTGCTTTCTGGAGGATATCGGCTACGCGTACAACTGGCGAAGGTGCTTGTTTCTGAACCCGATTGCCTCCTCCTCGATGAGCCCACTAACTACCTCGACATCCTCTCCATCCGGTTTTTAGGACAATTTCTCCAAAGTTGGAAAGGGGAGATGATTCTGATCTCTCACGATCTTTCTTTTCTCGACCAGGTAACGACCCACATGATGGGGATCCACCGGAAGAAAATTTACAAGATTCGGGGAAAGAGTACCGATCTTTTCGAAATCATCGCGAATGAAGAGGAAAGGCATGAGCTGACCCGCCAAAATCTTGAGAAGAAAAAGGCCCATATGCAGTCGTTTGTCGACCGCTTTGGCGCTAAGGCTTCGAAAGCGGCGCTAGCCCAGTCGAAGCAGAAGATGATCGATAAACTGCCCGTTTTGGAGAAGCTTAAAGGGCTCCATCAACTCGACTTTTCGTTCCATGAGCTCCCTTTTATGGGGGTCAAGATGGCAGAGGCCTCTCATATCCAATTTTCGTATGAACCAGAAGAACCGCTGATCGACGATTTTTCTCTGATCGTAGAAAAAGGAGAGAGGATCGCCATCATTGGAAAAAACGGCTATGGAAAATCGACTCTGATGCGGTTAATCGCAGGGGAATTGCCTCCTATCAAGGGGGAAATGCAAATGTCTCCCGTGGCTCGCATGGGCTATTTTGGGCAGACATCGATCGAAAGGCTCGACCCGAAATTGCGGATCGATGAAGAGATCGCCTCAGCCAACCCTAAGCTTAGTTACACTCAGGTGATGGGGATTTGCGGCTTAATGATGTTTAGCGGCGATGCGGCTAAAAAATCGGTCTCTGTCCTTTCTGGAGGGGAAAAAAGCCGTGTTTTATTAGGGAAAATCGTCGCCCAGCCTTGCAACCTTCTCCTTCTCGATGAACCGACTCACCACTTAGATATTGAATCGATCGAAGCGCTGATCGATGCGATTGAAGAGTTTAGTGGCGCGGTTATCATCATTACCCACAGCGAGTGGCTGCTCCGCCGAATTCCCTTTGATAAACTGGTTGTATGCCATGAGAGCAAACAAGAGATCTTCTTAGGTGGCTACGACGAATTTTTACAAAAAGTGGGCTGGCGAGAAGAAAAAGGGGAGAAAAAAGCGCCCAAACCGAAAGCTCAACCGTTGCCGAAAAAGCTGAAGTCTAATGAAAAAGAGATTCGGGAAGTGGAATCGCGGATTGAATCGTTAGAAAAAAGCGTGGAGCTAAATAATGAAAAGCTAGCGGCTTTGAGCTCTTCTCTAGGTAAAGGGGATGAAATCAAGACTCTCGTGGGGAAAATAGCCCAAGATGAAAAAGAGATCGATGACTTGTATGAGCGGCTTACAATTCTGTACCAAAATTAAATTCTTGAACTTGTTTAAATACACACTTATAATCGTAGTATGAATAAGAAAATTTCTTTTTTCTCTCTTGTTATCCTGATCATCGCGTCGATCGATAATATCCGCAACCTACCAGCGGCGGCCCTTTTTGGCAGTTCGCTGATTTTTTTCTTTATTTTTTCAGCTCTCGTCTTTTTAATCCCCACGGCCCTTGTCGCGGCCGAACTCTCGTCGACTTTCCCTGAAAAGGGGGGCGTTTACCAATGGGTGAATCAGGCGTTTGGGAAAAAGTGGGCCATGGCCGCTATTTGGCTCCAATGGATTAATACGATGGTCTGGTACCCCACCATGCTCTCTTTTGTCGCCGGTACTTTTACCTATTTGATCGATCCCGCTTTAGCGGAAAACAAGGTGTATCTCATCTCTTGCATCCTCACCGTTTTTTGGGGTCTTACCTTGATCAATTTGCGAGGATTGCATGTGTCGGCGCTGATTAATAATATCTGCGCTGTGGTGGGGACGATTTTGCCTCTTCTCTTTCTAATTGGTCTAGGTGCTGTGTGGCTATT
>PLXF01000163.1:3430-6073 GCA_003151315.1 Parachlamydiales bacterium | reverse complement strand
AACGGGGCGTCGTATTTCGCTTGGCCCGTATTTTTATTTTCCGCCACCGCTGCTTGCAAGAAAATATTTTAAAATCGCTCTGGAAACTGGAGCGGTCAGGAAAAGGGGATTTGCGCCGTTTAGCTCCATCTTCGACTTTTTCCCTCTCGTGGGTTTTAAGGCGCATGGTTCGGCACGGCTGGTTAGTACGGACGGGCAAATCCTACGCTTTAACAAAGGATGGACATCTTAAAGCCTCATCCGTCGTACGCCTACACCGTTTATGGGAAGTTTATTTGACCCAGTCGCTGGGGCTAGAAGCGACGCGCGTTCACCGCAGTGCCGATGAGATTGAACATATTTTAACCCCTGAGCTCGATCTACAATTAACCCGCCTCCTTTCCGATCCGAAAAAAGATCCCCATGAGCAACCCATACCCGAGAGGCGCCCGTTATGAGTCCTTATTGGGGAGCCGATCTCTTTTCTTTTTTTTCGGTGCTGATCCAGCGCTGCTTTCTCTTCGTTCAAGGAGTTCCTCTAGAGATAGCCTCCGATGAAATTCAGATTTTGGTGCTGAGCGCCGTCGCGATCTCCTGCGGACTCATTAGCCCTTTTTTAGTTCTGAAACGGATGACGATGCTCGCCAATTCGATCTCTCATACGATTTTATTAGGGATTTCCTTATCGGCTCTTGTAGCGGGCGCTTTATGGGGGGGCGGGATCTTCCACCTTCCGACTCTTCTGATCGGCAGCTTACTCGCCGCCCTTCTCACCTCCTTTTTTACGGAGGGGCTAACCCGTTTTTTCCGTTTGCAAGAGGATGCGAGTATTGGCCTTGTTTTTACGGCTCTATTTGCTTTAGGGATCGTCATCGTCACCCTCTATTTGCGAGATGCTCATTTGGGAGTCGAGGCGGTAATGGGAAATGCCGATGCGCTTCAGTTAGATGATGTGTGGCTGCCGACCCTTTTCATTGGAGTCAACGCGGTGGCCGTCACCCTCTTTTTCAAGCAATTTCAGATTGGGAGTTTCGATCGGAATTTGGCCCAAACGCTCGGCATTCCCGTTGGTTTTTTTCGCTATCTTCTCTTATTTCTAACGTCCGCTACCTGCATTGGGGCCTTCCGCTCCGTGGGTGTTTTATTAGTTCTCGCTTTTTTAACCGGCCCTTATTTAACGGCCCGTCTATTTAGCCACCGTTTGCCCCGCTTGATTGTCTTAACGTCGGCCTTCGGCGCTTTGGCCGCTATGGTGGGCGTTGCTTTGTCGCGCCATTTATTGACGGTATACGATTTACCCCTCTCGACAGGAGGACTTGTTGTCGTAACGGTAGGCCTTCAATATGTGATCGCAGTCGCTGCGTTCCATTGGAAGAACAGGAGAAGGGGGCATGCAAAACCCGTCTGAAGAGTTCCAAAAGAAAACGCGCCGCGCCCTTTTATGGATGAATCTTTCCCATGAGCCGTTCGTTGTTCTCTACGCTTTGCTCCCGTTTATCTTGCGCAAGGATCTACACGCCTCTCTGCTCCAAATTTCTACCCTCTCCGCTCTACGCCCGATTCTTCCCGTCTTCTCGTTTTATTGGAGCGCCCATTTAGCCAGACGCCCTAACCATTTGCGCGCCACCCTAATTAGCGCATGGGTTTTGGCCCGCCTCCCTTTTCTCTTTATCCCTTGGATCGATAACGTTTGGTATCTCATCTTTTGTTGTGGCGTTTATGAACTGTTTAATAAATCGGGGATCCCCGCGCTGATCGAGATTTTGAAAATTAATCTTCCGAAAAAAACACGGGAAACGACCTTTACCCTCTATTTTGTCTTCACCTTCTTAGAGAGTATCCTGCTCGGATTTCTTATCGCTAATTTCCTCGATCGCTACTCATCGGCCTGGCAAATTTTGGTGGCCCTCACAGCGCTTTTAGGCCTCAGCAGTATAGCGCTTCAACTACGCGTCCCTCTCCCCGAGATTCCCGCTCAGTTGCCGCCTCCTGCCGATACAGGAAAAAAATTCGTCCTTATTCCATACATTCTTCAGCCCTGGAAAGAGGCCTTCGCCCTTTTAAAAAAGGACGCCGCGTTCGCCCGTTTTCAATGGGGCTTTATGGTGGGTGGTTTTAGTTTAATGTTAGTGGCGCCCGCTCTCTCCATTTTTTACGCCGATCATCTCGATTTGTCCCATTCTCAAGTTGTTATGGGTCGATCGATCTTGATGGGTGGGGGGATTGTCCTCTCCTCGTATTTTTGGCAAAAATCGCTCGACAAGCAAAGGGTTCCTCAAATTACCCGATGGATTCTCCTCGGTTTTGCTCTCTATTTGTTTTCCCTCTCCCTAGCTTCTGTCCATTTAGCCTGGTTTTACACAGCATTTATCCTGTATGGTGTTGCGCAGGCGGGGAGTCATCTCCTTTGGAATTTGTCGGGGACCCTATTCGCCTCATCGGAAGATAGCGCCCCTTTTTCTCGCCTCAATATTTTAATGCTCGGTCTGCGAGGAGCTATAGCCCCGGCGCTCGGCGGGATTCTCTGCAACCTATTCGGCCCCGTTCCGATCCTCCTAGGCGGAGGAGCTCTGTGTCTGGCGGGGGTGGCCTTTATGTTTTTGCCTCGGACTCAGCCTATCGCTGTTTCTGAGTAGTTCTATATATAGTGATTTAAAATTCTAT